>JASCXY010000001.1 GCA_030012235.1 Balneolaceae bacterium ANBcel3
AGCTGCTTTATCACATTAGACGATTTTCACTGGTAAAAGTTCAGTGTATCCGGTTATCCAAGGTATACCCGCAGGGCAAGGCTTCTGTTGTGGTGTCTCAGTTTCCTGAGCGCCTTTTCCTTAATCTGTCTAACGCGTTCCCGGGTCAGATCAAAGCGTTCACCAATTTCTTCGAGTGTAAGAGAATGTTCTCTACCAATCCCAAAATAGAGACGAATCACTTCGGCTTCTCTCTTTGTGAGCTTCGACAAAGCACGCTCAATTTCTACTTTGAGTGATTCTCCCATCAGGTCATTATCCGGATCGGGAGTTTCTTCATTTTCAAGTACATCAAGGAGGCGGTTATCTTCGCCCTGGGCGAAAGGAGCATCCACAGAGAGGTGTCTTCCGGAGATTTTCAGCGTATCAGAAACCTCGGAAACGGTCATTTCAAGACTTTCAGCTAATTCAGCCGCCGATGGAATACGTTCATATTCCTGCTCCAGTTTGGAAAGTTCTTTCCCGATTTTGTTCAGGGCACCTACCCGGTTTAAAGGGAGGCGAACAATACGGCTTTGTTCAGCCAGTGCCTGTAAGATGGACTGCCGGATCCACCAGACGGCATATGATATAAATTTAAACCCTCTGGTTTCATCAAATCTTTTGGCCGCTTTAATCAATCCCAAATTTCCTTCGTTAATCAGATCTCCAAGAGAAAGGCCCTGATTTTGATACTGTTTTGCCACTGAAACAACAAACCTCAAGTTGGCTTTCGTCAGCTTCTCAAGTGCATCCTGGTCACCGGCCTGAATTTTCTTTGCAAGATCCACTTCTTCATCCGGCGTAATCAGACTTACTTTTCCAATTTCCTGTAAATAGCGGTCAAGAGATTGGGATTCTCTTGTGGAAATGCCACTTGGACTTGGATTTTTGGGTTCTTTTTTCTTTTTAGCCACTTGAGTTACGAAGTTTTAGGTTTAAAATTACTGGTACATTTTTTTGCAACGTCAAATATACAACCTTTAGAATTGGAATTCCTGCAATCTGTATAAATATGATTCGTTGATTGGAGAATTGTTTTTATCCGAATGTTCTGCTCCGTCATTTTTTTGTAAACGAAGTTAATTTAAGGATGTTATACCTAAATATTCAGAGAAAAACGATGATTTCAGAAAGCAAAACGGCTACATGTAAAAATATATAAATAAGTCGGGTATTTGTTTAACGATAAATCCGGTGATTCAGTTTCAAAAAAAAAGTGATCCTGTTTATTTAATAAAAGAAACGCCCGGGAAAGGGTGTTTTAGTCCAAAGTACCGGCAAACGGAAGCTGCTATATCAAAAAAACCATCTCTGGTTGGAAGTTCAACCGATATGGCTTTTTCAGCCGGGTATACAAGAAGCGGCGTAAACTCCCTGGTATGATCGGTACCTTTCGTTGTCGGATCGTTTCCATGATCTCCGGTAATCATTAAAAGATCATCTTCATTCATTTTAGAGCGTATTTCAGGCAGAACGACATCAATACTGGCCAAAGCTTCTGCATATCCCTGAACATCGTTTCGATGTCCAAAGTCCTGGTCTGTTTCAATCAGATTGATGAAAATAAAACCATCTTGCTGTGTATCCAGAAGTTCCAGAATGCACGCCAATCCTTCTGCATTGCTTTTCGTTCGAAAAGCGCTGCTGAATCCTTTATCGGCAAATAAATCAATCACTTTACCCACAGAGATGGTTTCTATTCCCTGGTTCATAAGAAACGATGGTAAAAACGGATCCGGAGGTATCAGAGAAAAATCTTTTCTTTGATCCGATAATCTGACATAGGCTCCCGGACTCCCGGTAAAGGGACGGGCTATGACCCTTCCAACCCCATGCACTCCGGTCATTACCTCATTTCGGGCGACATAACACCATTCATAAAGCTTTTCCAATGGAACGGTTTCTGTGTGAGCCGCAATTTGAAAGACACTGTCTGCCGAAGTATAAACAATAGGAGCAGCCGTAGCCTGGTGAAGTTCTCCAAATTCTTCGATCACCGCCGTACCGGAAGATGGGATATTCGCCAGTACATGACTGGTTGTTGTAAGCCGGCAAAAAAGATCGATAACATCATCAGGAAACCCCTCCGGGTAGACAGGAAATGGCTGCTCTCTTTTGATACCGGCAATTTCCCAGTGCCCTGTAGTTGAATCCTTTCCGGCCGAATATTCACGCAGTTTACCGAAAGCAGCGGATGGGTTCCGAACCGGAGGTACGGTATCCAACGGGATCACATTTCCCATACCCAGAGTTTCAAAATTCGGAAGCATACACCGTGTTTGATTCACCACATGGCCAAGCGTATTCGTTCCTGTATCCTGATATTGCGCAGCATCTTCCTGTGCTCCAACTCCCAGTCCGTCTATAATAAGCAGCAGGCATCTTCCCACGTTCAGGCCTCCTTCAAAAACATATTCCTGTTTACGGCTTCGTTCATGGCGGATCGAACGGTTTGAGTAACAGTATTTGGGTCTTGTGGTTCTTTAATTACTTTACATCCTACATGAAGTTGTATTTTTTCACTATTCCCCCCGCCAAATAAAACGGGCTTTTCAAATACGTCTCGAACTCTTTCTGTCCATTTTCTGAATGCAGACTCATCCGGAGATTGTATTACAAAAGAATAGACGTAGTCACTGTGTTCACCAATGATTCCCGGAAGTTCGTATCGGGACGGAGCAAGGTGCAAAACGATTTCTTTTTGTAAATCACGAAGCTCATCCAGCCTGTAACGGGTTCGCAGATCTGCAAGGTTTCCTACAGAAACCATACCCATCCATACATTATAGGCCGTTTTGGCTTCCGGTGATTCGATGTGTTTTAAAAGCCTTTCCATTACAGCCACGAAAAGCTCCTTTCGAAAACTTGTTACACTTGTACTGAAAATATCTTCTCCAACGTCCAGTCCAGGCAGCATAGATTCCAGTTTCAGTCCGGCTATGCGACATAAATTACTTATTTTATGCTTCAAGGCTTCCGAAAAGAGGAGTGGGTTTTCATGATACACAAGAATCATCAGCTGTCGCCTTTGGTGGTGCATCACTGGAACAACCAGCGAAGCGCCATACGATAATGGTTCGTTTGGAGCGATTCTTTTAGGATTGGCATTCAGATGGGAAGAAAAAACCGGTTCACCGGTATCCAGTGCCCGGGCCGAAAGAGATCCATCCATCACAACAAGGCCAACGGGTGGCGGATACGCTCCACTTTCAGGATAAAGCACGGTATGCCATTCATTCATCCCTCTGGCCATCAAACTGCACCCACCATAAGGCCGGACAAACGTATCCAGGCTTTTTAATACATACAGCACAAGTTCAATAGGAGAAGATGTTTTACATACTCCTTCCACTACTTGCTCATAGTCTATCCACTCCGATTGTTTTTCTGTCAAGTCGCTTAGTTCCAGATATGCTTTCAGTAACCTGAAAATCACTTTTTCATAGGCCTGAATAATATGTATATCCTGATCCGAAAGCATTTTCTTTTCAAGCATCTCCACGGATGTAACAGCTACGGTCTCTGAATCATAGACAAACGGAATTAAATAAATAAACTCTACGGAAGATTCGCCGGTATGATGATCAAGGTCCTCTGCCTGCAGATGAGCGCCTACTTCCAACAACGTCACCGATTTAATGGCATCATATTTTCCGAGGTAGTGTTTGTTTTTTTCGACACGGTCTTCAAAAACTACTTTTTTTTGGGTCGTTGAAAAGTGCTCGAGAACAAATACTTCTTTTTGATTATTAATCCAGTGCATGGCGACCGTTTCGGCCTGCAACGAAGCCCTGAGCATCACCAGAATATCCCGGATCATTTTCTTATAACTGACGCGGTATTCTTTCTCTCTGTCGGATCCTGTATTTAAATTCATAACACCTCACCTTTCCTTCATTATACCTGAGTCGTACATATCGGCATATAGGGCTTCGGCCTCATGTACAAGATGTTCGACGGCGCGCAACCCTATAAACCAGAAGTCCGGGTCTTTGAGATCGACACCCAGCGCGTTCATCAGGCTTTCAGGGCTGTCTGAGCCTCCTTTTTCCAGCATTTGAATATACTTAGCTGCAAAACCATCTCCCGATTGCTCATATTTTTCGAACAGGGCCATCACCAGCAGCTCGCCAAATGCATAGGCATACACATAGCCGGGTGTATGTATAAAATGAGGGATATAGCTCCACCACCAGCGGTAATTGTCGGTTAGTGTAACAGAACTTCCATACAACGGCACCTGTGTTTCCATCCACAATTCTGAAAACTGATCGGGTGCCAGCTCTCCTTCCTTTCTTCGGGTTTGATGAATGCGATCTTCAAACTGATTCATAGAGACCTGACGGAAGATGGTTGCAATGGAATCATCTATCTTTCCAATCAGCAAAGCGAGCCGGTCTTCCGGTTTTTGTAAAGAAGAAAGCATTTTTTTAAAAACCAGCATTTCACCAAAAACCGATGCCGTTTCTGCCGTTGTCAAAGGGGTTCCACACTGAAGAATGCCCTGCTTTTGAGATAAGTACTGGTGGACTCCATGTCCCAGTTCATGGGCGAGCGTCTGTACATCCCGAAGCTGCCCGTCATAGTTCATAAACACATAGGGGTGAACCGATGGAACCGTAGATGCGGAATAGGCACCTCCCCTTTTTCCGGGTCGGATAGCCGCATCTATCCATTCATGCTCGAAAAATAATTCTGCCGTTGCACCCATCTCAGGATGAAAATCATGATATGCATCCAAAACCCAGGTTTTGGCCTCTTTCCATGCGACGGTTTTGTTACTTTTGGCAATCGGGGCATACCGGTCATATTCATGCAAGATATCCAGGCCAAGAAGCTTTCTTTTCAGTTCATAATAGCGTTGTACGACCGAATAGGAAGAAGTAACAGCGTCTATCAGGGACTGTACACTTTCATCCGATATCTCATTGGCAATATTTCTGGGTTTCAGCCAATGTGGATAGCCTCTGAGCGTATCATTGGTATATTTATCCGCAAGCAGGGTATTAAAGGCATACGTCAAAGGCCTGTTCAGCTTTTTCAAGCCCTCTGTAAACACTTCAGAAGCTTTCTGTCTGATGGCTCGATCGCTATGATATGATTTACTTAGGATCTCCGATTCTGTCAGCTCTTCCCCATCCATATGGAAGCGTGCGGCTCCAAGTGTTTCATCAAAAAAGCGAACCCAGGCCGATTTCCCGGTAACCGACTTTGCCGAAAGTATTTTTTCTTCCTTTTCATCCAGCTTATAGGGCTTTCCCATTCGGGATGTTTTCAGATAGTGACGATAGCTCTCAAGCGCTTTGCTTTGCAGCCATCTATCTGCCTGCTCATCATCCAGGTCAAGCCACTCCAAATGAAAAAACATCGTCTCCCTGGATATTTCCGAAGAGAGTTCATTGCTTTGCTGAAGGGCTTTGCCTAATGCAGGGTCTTCGGTATTCGTAGTCCACTTCAGGTATACATAGGACCCCATTTTACTAATTATTTCAACCAGCTCAGCATAGGCTTTCAGAGCATCTGCAAACTCATTCTCTGTCAGAGAATGAACCTTTCCCCTGTAGGACCCGGAAAAATCAGCCGCAAGCTTTTTAACCCGGGATGTATCGTTTTTAAATGCGGTTGACTCAAGGCCATCGTATAAGTCTGAAATATTCCAATAAACGTTTTCAGCACCCGTTTTTTTCTCTTTACTCATCTAAATCTCAATCCGGAAATAAAAATATCGGTTAACTTCTCCAGAAAAGCCCCTTGACCTCTCTGCTTTACAGCCCATTTACATGGATTATGATTAAACGATTGTTACTACAATGTCATGGTTAAAGCCGTTTTTTGAAGCATTTTTGGGGTTTAGTCCTTTCCCAGGGATTTTAAAGTATAAGAAAAAAACACCGTGAATGATACCTGTCCTTTTTCTAAACCTACCTCAACGATTTTCCTGTCATTGATGTTATTATAACGTATTTTAAATATGTAAAAATCTGTTTGAACTGCCTGAAATTGCTCATTAAAATATCAACGCCTTGAAACCATTAGAAGCAAAGTTTGGCCCCAATGCGGCTTTAGTAGAAGACTTATATAACCAATACCTTGATCAGCCGGATGCTGTCCCGGAATACTGGCGCTCCTACTTTGAGAAGATGTCAGCCGAAGAGCAGAAGGTGATTGCAGATACTAAAACAGATCGGAAGCAGCCCTCTTCTTCCGATGGAAAGGATCAAGCTAAACAAAGCAAGAAGTCGGAACGAAAACCTGATACGGTTTCTGAGGACGAAGAAGAAAGCCATTTCTTTGAATTTCAGGCGCTCAAGGGCGTTGCTTCCAAAATTGCCGGGAATATGGAAGAAAGCCTAGAAGTCCCGACGGCAACTTCTTTTCGTACCATTCCGGTAAAAATGCTGGTGGAGGATCGCCGGATTATTAACAGTTACCTGGAAGAACGACTTCAACCCAAAGCAACCCTCACACATTTCATTGCATGGGCCGTTGTTCAGGCTCTAAAAGAGCACCCTCAACTAAACAATCATTATTCCCTGCAGAACAAAAAGGCAGCCATAGCGGTCCCTGCCGGAGTTAATTTGGGAATTGCTATTGATCTTCCCGGCAAATCAGGCAAAAGAAATCTGGTCGTACCAAATATAAAGCGGGTCGATCAGATGAACTTCAAGGATTTTTTGGATGCTTACCATGCCCTTATTGAGCGAGCCAGGAACCAGTCATTAGAGGTAGAGGACTTTCAGGATACGACTATTTCCATCACAAATCCGGGAACGATCGGAACCGTATCCTCCCTTCCACGGTTGATGAAGAATCAAGGTGCCATTATCGCTACCGGTGCGATGAACTACCCGGCTGAATTTCAATCCATGTCTCAGGATTTACTCAGTCATTTGGGCATCAGCCAGATCATGAATATGACCTGTACCTATGACCACAGGATCATACAGGGTGCTGAATCCGGAGCCTTTCTGGCAAAAATTCAGGACCTGCTTGCCGGTCCCGGGAATTTTTATGACTCTATCTTTGAAGAGCTGAACATCCCGTATGAACCCATTCCATTTGGTACAGACCATTATGAGGGAATATTCGACGGTCATTCCGACTATGGCAGAAAAGCTGTCTCTGTAAGCCGTCTTATTGACCGGTACCGAAGGCATGGCCATGTTATGGCTGAATTAAATCCGCTGCGATTCGGAACCGGTTATAATCCCGAGCTGGACTTTAATTATCATGGTCTTACCATGTGGGATCTGGATAGAAAATTCTATCCGAGTAAACTGGGAGGATCGGATGAGATCACCACACTCCGGAATATCATAGATATTCTCAGAAAGACCTATTGCGGTCACATTGGAGCGGAGTACACCCATATTTTATCTGTAGAAGAACGTTCCTGGCTTCGGGATACCATGGAAACCTCCATGAATAATCCTAAACTAAATAAAGAAGAGAAAGTTCAAATTCTTAGAAAACTAAACCAGGCCAGTGCTTTTGAGGAGTTTTTGCATAAAAAGTACATTGGACACAAACGCTTTTCCCTGGAAGGTGCGGACACGCTGATTCCGATGTTAGACTATCTTCTTGAGCGGGCAGCTACCTATGATGTAACCAATCTGGTGCTCGGAATGGCTCACCGGGGACGCTTAAATGTATTGGTAAATACCATGGGAAAATCCTATGAAAAGGTATTTGGAGAGTTTGAAGGGAATATCGATCCCGACTCTGCCATGGGAACCGGAGATGTTAAGTATCACCTGGGGGCTTATGGAGCACACCAGGCAAAAAACGGGAAGAAAATACAACTTCAGATGATGCCCAACCCTAGTCATCTTGAATCGGTAAATCCGGTGGTTGTTGGAGCTGCACGAGCGCTTCA
This sequence comes from Balneolaceae bacterium ANBcel3, assembly GCA_030012235.1. Taxonomy (GTDB): domain Bacteria; phylum Bacteroidota; class Rhodothermia; order Balneolales; family Natronogracilivirgulaceae; genus JASCXY01. The sequence continues at coordinate 7,898 of JASCXY010000001.1, forward strand.
GGATATTCAGGAAAATAAAGATACGTCTCAAAAAAAGATTTTACCTTTACTGATTCATGGGGATGCTGCTTTTGCAGGACAGGGAGTGGTTGCAGAGACCCTTAATATGTCACAGCTCAAAGGGTATACCACCGGTGGAACCATCCATATTATCATCAACAATCAAATCGGATTTACAACACTACCCAAAGACGGACGCTCTACTGAGTATGCTTCCGATCTTGCAAAAACCATTCTGGCTCCCATCTTTCATGTAAACGGGGATGAGCCGGAATCGGCTATTCAAAGCATTTTGCTTGCTTTGGATTACCGCCAGAAATTTGGCAAAGATGTGGTAATTGACCTGATATGCTACAGGAAACACGGACACAATGAAGGAGATGAGCCTGCTTTTACCCAGCCCGGCCTATATAAAGAAATTCATGATCATCCCAGTGTCCGGGAGCGCTATACACAGTATCTCGTTCAACAAAAAGAGTTATCCAAAGAAGAAGCACAAAAGATTTTTGATGAGTTCGATGAACTTTTGGAAGCTGCTTTTAATCAAGCAAAGAAAGCAAAAAAACTAAAAAAGTTTACCAAAGATCAACTCAACAGACAGGAGATCGGACAAAAAGAATGGTCTAAAGATTTGCCTGAGACCAGCTTTGGTATCGATGAACTAAAAGAGATAGGGAAGAAACTTAATGTATTGCCCCAGGACTTTGACGGTAATCCAAAATTGTTGAGGGTTTTGGCCAAGCGGCATGACATCATTGAACAGGACGAAAAGAAGATCGACTGGGGGTTTGCAGAGGCATTGGCCTTTGGAAGCCTTCTCAGTGAAAAAATTCCCGTGCGCCTGAGCGGACAGGATTCTGAGCGTGGAACCTTTTCTCATCGTCATTCTGTGATTCATGGAACCGATACCGATCAAACTTTTGTACCGCTGAATCATATTCATGAAGAACAGGCTCACTATGAAGTCTATAATTCTTTGTTAAGTGAATTTGCTGTTTTGGGTTTCGAGTTCGGTTACAGCAGTAACCGTCCGGATGCTCTTGTGCTTTGGGAGGCTCAGTTTGGTGATTTTATTAACGGAGCTCAGATTATCATTGATCAGTATATAACGGCCAGTGAGCACAAGTGGAGACAAATCAGTGGGGTAACCTTACTCCTTCCACATGGCTTTGAAGGACAGGGGCCAGAGCATTCATCGGCCCGGCTTGAACGTTTTCTTCAACTAAGCGCCGAGAATAATATCCAGGTAGTCAATTGCACTACCCCGACTCAATATTTTCACTTACTGAGACGGCAAGCATTGCGAATTCATAAAAAGCCGTTGGTCATAATGTCACCCAAAAGTCTGCTCAGACACCCTCGTGTAGTGTCATCTGTTAGTGAGCTTGCAGAAGGTTCCTTTGAAGAAGTTCTTTCAGATAGCGGTGGCATTTCCCCTCAAGAATGCAAAAGGCTTATCTTTTGTTCGGGTAAAATATATTATGACTTAGTAGAAATGCGGGAAAAAGAGTCGGTTTCCGATGCAGCTATCGTTCGAATAGAGCAATTCTATCCGTTTCCTGATGAGCGATTAAAAAAAGAGTTGAACAAATATACGTCTACGAAAGAAATTGTCTGGTGTCAGGAAGAACCCGCCAATATGGGTGGATGGCAGTTTATACGTCCACGTCTGGAAACGATGCTGAAAAAAGGGCAAAAGCTTTCCTATGCTGGAAGAGTTGCTTCGGCTTCACCGGCCACCGGTTCTGTGCAGGCACATGAAGCAGAGCAGGAGTATTTGGTAAGAGAAGCTTTGGGCTTGTAATTAAGTCCTGGCTTCTCTCAACGTAATCCTCCGGGAATGCCTTTGCATATTCTGCTTACTGCATCGTGGCTGTGAAGGCTCTCGAGATGTGAGCAGCGCACCACAAAATCGAGAATCTCAGCCTCTTTCTGGAATCGGTCATACACCAATCGTGCAGCATCTTCCACAAACTTTTGGAACGCTCCGTTCAATTCAGCAAACGCCTGTTCGTCTTCTCTTTTCACCATAACCTGTGTTTCTGTTACAAGCGCTTCACGCATCCAGGTTACCACATCTTCAGGATGTAACATACCCGTGCATTCCAGTGTAGTATTTGCAATACTTCTTTGGCTGTGAGATATAGCGGCGACGTCTCTTGTTTCACGTGCATGTTCAGCCAATTCAAACGAGCAGGGGCACGCGCTGCTATACTCAAAATCCATATGAACAAAAAATCTCGTCGACCCTTTTTCATCCATGTGCCCTTCATAAGAAAACGGGTAATATTGATAACCTTCCAGGTCTGATCTCAAACTTTGTTGCAACATAGGATACTGAAATGATATTTTGAGATAACTCTCTTTACTTTTGAGTGTTTCCCTATATGCCTGTAAAATTTTCTCCATCGTTACCCTGGAAAATATTTCGTCTTTAAAGTCATAAAAAGTTCGGATAATTCGGCTCATATTAATTCCTTTGATTCCTGCATCCAGGCTAACATAGCCATCTACAGAAGCATCGAGCGTACGAATATCTCCGTTCTTATTCATAAACTTCAAGGGTATTTTGAAGTTAGAAATACCCACTTGCTGAATGGGCACATTTGCTCCTTCAATTAAAGAAGCCGGCCCGTTTTGAAGATCCGGAAGACTATTTCTATAGTCTTCTGAAACAGAAAATGTTGGATCGTAAAATCGTTTGAGTTGTGTTGTGATCATTTTTCTTTCTATTACAATTCTCGATACTCAGCGCTGTTTCTATCTGTTTCATAAAGTTTTACGGCGTGCAAAGCCCCTTGTTCACATAGTGTATTGACTTCTTCTTTGAGTTCAAAGTAAAAGGCTTTCGCTAAATTCTCAGCCGAGGGAATGATCCCCTTCAAAAAGGGGACGTCTAAATTCAGGTTTTTATGATCACAAGGATCGATAATTTTTTTATGAATCAGTTGCTTTAAAGCACCAAGGTCGATGACATAGCCGGTATTCTCATCCGGTTCACCAGCCACAGTGACTTCGATGACATAATTATGTCCATGCCAGTTCGGATGATTACATTTTCCAAAGACTTCACGGTTCCAGGCATCGCTCTGATCAGGATTGTGCATTCTATGCGCTGCCGTAAAGTGTTCCTTTCTGGTTACTAAAACCACGATTCAGGGATTAAGTTGTTCTTTTTTCATCTCTGCGTTTCCAAAACAACGAATTCCTTCTTTAGGTTCCTCTTTGGAACCCCTTAAAGAATTCTGTTTCAATAAAACGAAAAAAGCAGGTCTATGACTCAACTTCACTATCCCCTTTTAAAGCTTCTTCTTTATGAGGATCTGCACTTAAAGAGTGTTGCACCGGATACTTACCGGGCGGCCTTTCACCAAGCAGCTGAATCAAGTCTTTAGGATCCAGAATTTCTTTTTTGAGTAATTCTTCAGAAAGGATGATTAGCTTTTCTTTTTTTTCTGAGAGCAGAGACCGTGTTCGCTGATAGTTTCTTTGTATAATATCCTGTACTGCACTGTCAATTCGTTTAGCTGTATCCTCAGAAAACTTTTTTCCAAAACCTGGAAAGGCCTCTTCCGCGGAAGAATCAGAAAAAGAGATATTTCCTAATTCTTCACTCATTCCATACTCAGTAACCATAGCATATGCGAGTTTCGAAACTCTTTCCAGATCATTGCTCGCACCGGTTGAAATTTTCCCAAAGATCAGTTCCTCAGAAACCCGTCCTCCAAGCAAGGCGCAAATCTTATCCTCGAGTTCCTCTTTTGTCATAAGAAACCGATCCTCAATCGGAGTTTGGAGGGTATAACCCAGAGCGGCGAATCCCCGTGGTACAATACTAACCTTCAAAACAGGGTCTGTATATTCCAGATACCAACCAACTACAGCATGGCCGGCCTCATGGTAGGCTATGATTTCCCGTTCAGCCGGACTGATAATCTTATTCTTTTTTTCCAATCCTGCCACTACCCGTTCAATGGCATCCTGAAAATCGATCATTTCAATATGATCCTTGTTTCTTCTGGAAGCAAGCAATGCCGCTTCATTACACATATTAGCAAGATCAGCACCGGCAAAACCGGGTGTTTGTGAAGCGAGAAGCTGCAAATCGACATTATCAGCAATGATCAGCTTTCGGGTATGAACCTTTAAGACCTCAATTCTACCATTCAGGTCGGGTTTGTCTACCAAAATCTGCCGGTCAAACCGGCCAGGCCTCATTAATGCACTATCTAAAACATCTGGCCGATTGGTTGCAGCCATGATGATAACTCCGTTATCGGTATTAAAGCCGTCCATTTCGGCCAGGAGCTGATTAAGTGTATTTTCTCTCTCATCATTCGAGCCCGTGACCTGGTTTTTCCCCCGGCTGCGTCCAATCGCATCAATTTCATCGATAAAAATGATACAGGGGGCCTGCTCTTTTGCCTGTTTAAACAAGTCCCGAACTCGGGAAGCTCCGACACCGACAAACATTTCTACAAAATCTGATCCGCTCAGGCTGAAAAAAGGCACTCCGGCTTCACCAGCAGTTGCCTTACCCAGCATCGTTTTACCAGTACCAGGCGGGCCCACCAACATAACTCCTTTAGGAATATTTCCACCCAGTTTTGTAAACTTCTCAGGATTTTTCAAGAAGGCGACAATTTCTTCGACTTCTTCTTTTGCTTCATCAAGCCCGGCTACATCTTGAAATGTAATTTTATTATCACTCTTATGATCATATAATGCCGCCTTATTTTTCCCGATATTCATCATTTGAGAGCCTGGATTCATCCTTCTGAAGATAAATATCCAAAAAGCAATCAGAAGCATAAGAGGGATAAACCAAATAAAAATGCTGCTGAACCAGTTGTCACTGATTTTAGCTTCATAAGAAACTTCGTGATCATCCAGAAGAGGCCTTATTTCATCCCCTTCGATCATAATAACAGTAAAAGGAAAACGATTTATTTCCCTGACATCTTTTTCAGAGATCCAGGGCAGTCCTGAAGGAAGGGTGTATTCCAATACGCCTTCATGAATCACTTCTTTTTTGTATAAGCCCTCAATTTTTTTCCCGTCTATAATGGTCACATGTTCAACATATCCTTTTTCAACATGATCCAAAAAGGTACTGTATCGGACAGATTGGCCATCGTTCTGTTGAGAAGTTAAATATGGCACTGCCAGTAAAAGAAGAAATATGACCAGATAGATCCACCAGGGGAACTTCGCCCTGTCCTCTTTGTTTTTTTTTCTTCCTTTATCTGTTCGTTTCTCTTCTTTATCCATTTAAGCACAAATAAGTTATTATAAAGGCTTCGGGCCCACTACTTGAGATATTTAAATAAAATGGTGCGCTTTTCCAAATAGCGTATTCCCTGAGTTATTTCATAGTAAAACAGAGCTAATGGATGGAGGTTGATCCATTAACCAGAAGGTATGTTATAAATATACGAAGAATCTAGTTTTCAAATGTCATGACCTCGCCTTCAGCGGTTTGCATTTGCAAGCCTTCATCCAACGTAGAAATACGGCCAATCACAGAAAAATTTTGATTCATCTTAGCCAGTTTATCGACATGACTTTCAGGCAGGGTAAACAATAACTCAAAATCTTCTCCGCCATACAAAGCATAATTATCCACATCGTCCTTCATTTCATCGGCTGTCTTTCTGGTTTCCAGATCGACTGGCAGTGCCGCCTGGTAAAGATAAGCGCCGGTTTTTGAGGCCTTCAGCATTCGTTTCAAGTCATAAATCAGTCCCTGAGATACATCCACCATAGCTCCCGGCACAACCTTATGCTCACTAAATACCTCAATCATTTCTTTATTTGCTACAGGAAGTAATTGGCGTTTTACAACATACTCCCATTCTGACAAGTCCGGTTGCATAACAGGATCAGAAGCTTCTTCCCAGTGTTTTTTTTCACGTAACAGAATTTTTAAACCTGCATAAGCGCTGCCCAGATCACCTGTAACACAAAGAGCATGATCCTCTTTGGCACCATTTACAAAAGTGATTTTTTCTTTTTCTACTTCGCCATATGCAGTTACCGATATGATCAGAGCATTATGAGAACCGGTTGTATCACCACCTGCAATCTGACAGTTATAATCCACCGAAGCCATATTTAGTCCTCTGTACAACTCCATCAACATATCCAGCGATACACGGTTTGGGAGTGCTATATTGACCAGAACAGCTTGTGGAGTTCCATTCATTGCATATATATCACTAACAGCAGCTGTTACACACTTAATGCCTACCTGATGAAAAGGAGTATATGCAAGATCAAATGCCACGCCTTCAACAAGCGTTTCAGAAGAGATCAGTGTATAATGGGATTCATTTTTTTCCAGTACTGCGGCATCATCGCCAATTCCTGCAATAACGGATTCTCTCTTGAGGTGGAGTTCTTTAGAAAGAGTTTCTATCAATCCGGCCCTTCCGAGTTCAGCTATTGATTTTTTATTCATGTGGTCCATTATTTAACCGGGGAATAATGAGAGGATTCACTTTACTCCTGCTCTTTGTATCAAATCGGATCCTTGGTCATATCTTGTATGACAATTTCAAACAACGATCCTGTAATAATAATTACTCTATGTAACAAAACAGGCAACCCGGTTATACCGGATTGCCTGTAAAATCTGCGAAAAGTTAAAAAGGAATCTATCGATTCTACTCACTCATGGGAGCAGTGCTACCTCGTAAAGTAGAGTAATTGATTCTGTAAGTTCCGGCCTCACGTAATTCCTGCTGGACATCACTTACAATTCCCATTTCAGACTTTTCATCCACACGTAAAGAGACAATTAAACGGGGTTCTTCCATAAGTTTATCATACATAAGACGTCTTATGGCATGAATGTCATCGATTAGTGCATCATCAATTTGAACCCTGGTATCACCATATCTTCCGCCACCAAGAATTTCAGGGCCGATATAGATATAGCTAACCAATCGTTTTTGCTCAATTTTTTCAATATTTTCAGCACGGGTAAAATCAACCCGAACTTGCAACTCCACTTCGCGAAGTACGGTAACCACCATAAAAAAGATCAACAACATAAAAATGATGTCCGGCATGGCGGCCGTTGGTACCTGCTGCTTGGTCTTTGCTTGTTTTTTTTGAAATTTTGACATAATTACTTCAAAAGAGATTTAGGAACCGGGATCCGGCTCAGCCAATGAAATATTCTGTGGATACATTTGCCGGATCACATTGTCCTCTCTTGGAACCCGGTTAGTATACTCCATATAGGAGACTCCGAATTCCCTGTGAGCTGCCTCATTTCGTAACTCCCGATAAGCGCCGATGACCTCATCAAGCATATCTATATAGATCTCATAAGGAGTCTGACGGTCGGTTTTAATTGATACGATGGCAGAGCGAGGATCTTCAGCAAGGTTTGGATCCTGTGCCCGGTTTTCATTATCCACGAAATCCATCACCAATCTCTGAACATCCTGTAAGTTTGCGGGTTCCTCATTAATGAGGATCATGCCCTGTGCATTTACAAGAATATTCATGAGGTTACGTTCCCGGATGGGAGGGGGTTCCTGGTCTGGATCCGGAGGAGGCGGAAGCTGCATACCGATACCTGTATCCACGTCGATGGTAGTCACAACGAGGAAGAAGATCAACAACAAGAAGGCAATATCTGCCATTCCAGCCTGAGGTACTTCCGCTTCTACACGTTCACGTTTTTTTGGAAACATATCTGACTTCAGAATTTAAAAGTGGTGCGAATGCCGGTAAGAACCAGCATAACAGCAAGGATTGCCATGGTTATAAGCATGGTCAGTATGGCTGCGTCGGTTACGGCACCGAGAATCAGATAGGAAATGGCAAAAATAATTGCAGGAACAATATAAACAGCCAGTTTAAAAACCTCCTGTTTGCCCTGAATGATATTCTTGATACCAAATCCTACCATGCCAAGAATTCCGATGGCAACCAAAGCAATCATTATCGTAATTGCGATAGGTACGTACATAATTAAAATTGCGTTAAAAGATAAAATTGGAATTGAGAGAAGATATTAGTCTTCCAGCTCATCTCTTTCCTCATCAGAAATGATGGGACGGCCTTGTTGAAGAAGGGCGATAGAGTCAACCAAAACGATGGAACTCTCTTCCATATCAACCACGAGCCTGTCTATTTTAGATACGCAATAGTTATAGCCGACCTGCAGAATAATACCTGCAATAAGTCCAGAAGCCGTTGTCAAAAGCGCAACCTTAATACCACCGGCAACCAAACTTGGTGAAATATCACCGGCTGCTTCAATAGCATCAAACGCCTGGATCATACCAATAACGGTTCCGGTAAACCCGAGCATCGGAGCAATGGCAATAAAAAGAGAAAGCCAAACCAATCCTCTTTCCAGAAAGCTCATCTCAATGGATCCGTAGGACTGGATCGCTTTTTCGGCGGCATCCAATCCTTCATCAGCACGAAGCAGACCTGCCTGAAAAACAGAGGCAACCGGACCGCGAGTTGAAGAGCAAAGTTCTTCTGCTGCCTGGATTCCGCCATCTTGAAGCGCTTCCTTGACATCCAAAATGAATCTGCGGGTATTGATATCCGCTCTGTTAAGCGTGATTAAACGCTCAAGAAATATTGCAAGTCCAAGAATGAGAGCAATTAAAACGGGCCACATAAAAGGGCCGCCTTCATTGAAATACCCGACAAGCATGTTAAATAATCCTTCTTCCAGAGCGCCCTGGAAGAGCAATGCACTAAACGAGAGGGTCATACGATTCTCCGATTTTTTTCCTAAATGTTGTAAACTGAATTTTCAAAATTCGCAATGATGTGATTATAGACTATTTTACATCAAATGTCAAAGGCAAGAACACTCCACCAGCGCTTCCGATCATCACTTAATCGCTAAAAATGCGCTTTCAGTACGTACTTTTGCCTTCTATTTATCTACTATTTTTTTTTCTGATTTTTTCCGACGTATTTTTGTTAACAGAACAAAAACCTCTAAGAAAAACAAAAACAACCACCTACAATCTCAGCAACCGTTCATATCTTTCATCTCAGCTACGGAAAGTTACATGAGTAAAAAGTTAGGTTTTTTTTATATTAAAATACATTAAAAAACAGCGCTTACTGTAAATCGCATGGTCTGAACTAGCGGCCGCCCTGTTACCGTTCTTCCGTCGTATTGAATATTTGCTCTGAGAAAGTCACTTATACGGTAGTCTGATTGTACAGACCAGGTCCAGGTGTTTCCCAAGCCGGCTCCTCCTGTGAGTTCAAACTCACTTAAAGAAGAAACAGGTCCGTTGCTCAAATGGTAGGAACGCCACTCCAGCCTTAATAAAGACTGCCAGCGTGAAGCCAGGTTAAGACGGGCATCTTTCATTACAGAATATCCTTGCACCGATGCATTACTCACCGGAAAAGCATCTTTTCCGTAACGAAAGCCAACCTCCATTCCGGATTGAAGCAAATGGTTCCAACGTATATTGAAACGGGGACGAATGGAATATGTTGTAATATCATAATTTCTGGACTGAAACATTTCGCTATCATTCTTTTTCTGACCGGCAGAAGCCTCCAATGACATGCGATAACGGCTTGAAAGCCGGGTTCCTGTTCGAAGAGAAAAAATCAATGCTCCTTGCTTTTCAAGTCCGGAGGCTTGCTGATTCTGAGCCCGAAGATACTCTGTAGTCAGCCGCAGATCCCTTCGGGTATGATGTCTGAATAGTTCCAGATCCTGTTCTACATACAAACGGCCCCGGACCGTCAAGGAGTCATCTTGAAAACGATTCCATTTCAACAGATAAATATCCTCCATTTGCCCTGTTCGGTTTTCTTCCTGAACATCCACCACTGAGCGCCAGCGCACACCGGACAAAAAGTTCAGCCAGCTTGAATAACGGGCTTCATAAGGATCCACCAACCTGGAAAAATCGAATATTTTACTCCACCGTGCCTTTAGAGATACCACCGGATATAACTCATCAGATGGAACAAGCTGTTTTATGAATGTCCCTTCGTTCGGGGTCTGTTCAGGGAAAAATTCATCAATTTGCTGTACTCCATCGTTGTTTAAATCTATCCAAACGTACTGCCCCATTTCGGGTCCAACTTCGATATATGCTTCCTGAAGAAGAGGCCTTCGCTCTGTATTGACATCATACAACAGCCTGGTTTCAAAAAACTGATCCCAAAGCCTTAAATCAGAAACAGATCGAACCAAAACCGCCCGGCTGTCCATGGCCTGATGCTCCAGCCTGAACGCTTCTTCATACGTTCTTTTTCGAAAGCCTATCACATTTTCTGTTCGAATGATATCCGATCGTTCATAGTTGATCCGGTACCTTTGGGTAATACCTGTCGACTCTTTCTGAAAAGATCCGTCCAATACCGCTTCATCCTCTCTGTATGACAGAGTGGCTCCAACGCCAAGGTTCTGGTTGATCTGATACATCACACCCGGTCCAAGGTCATAAAAACGATTGGAAACGGCTCTAAGCGTGTCTCCTGATGCATCAAATTCCTGCCGATCCTCTGCTTCAAACTGAAACAGTGGAGTAAGAGATCCTTCAGCAATTGAAACCGGATATTCGGCAGAACCCTGATGCCTCCACCAGTTTGATTGTTCATTATACAACCGATCCCGGGTTTCAACTCTTTCCAGGTAGTATCGAACATGAGGCATCGAAATGTCGTTGTATTCTATTTCCGCTTCCATCCGATTCCCGGTATACAGATGCTTTTCCATGTATCCGGCACCGATATTCAGGTTAAAGCTATTTACAGGAGACCAATTCAGAGAGCTTTCGATTCTCTTTTCTTCGTCTGACGGGCGAGGCCGTATGTTCCATCTTCTTTCAAACTCAACTTCCCGGACACGGTCGAAATAAGCAAAATTCTTTCCTTCATACCTTCCTGTTACACTCCATCCGACAACACCGGCAGGTGTTCTTTTCGGATCCATAGTAATCCCTGCGAGCAGAGCCATTCCGGCATTGTGCTCATTATCTATTTCAGAAAAACGATTTTGATCCTGATAACTTGCAGCCCATTCAGAAAACAAGCGCACTCCGGGTGTGACTGCAAAGGCCGAACGCAGGGCGATCATTCGTTGCTCTACCGGCATCTCCAGTCTTCTTTGAGGAGCATAGTTTCCATTACCGGGACCTACCCACTCGTACAGCATTCCATTGGCAGAACGTCCGACACGCCTGTAGTCTCCTTCTCCTTCGTCGACTCTGGAGAAATATACCCGATAGACCGCGGTCGTATCTCCCGGGATGTGCCTGTATATTTGATAGGTTTCACCCTGATAAAGCGTATCTGCTATACTATACAAAAGATGACCGGCATCGGTTCTATAACCGACTGAATCGGCCCCGCTTACCACTGCTCTGGAGGGGTCATTTCCGGCGGCTTCGAGTATTTCTCTCTCTCTGTCGGAGAGAAAATACTGTGTACTCCACTGTACATTATCCGCTTCCCGGATCACCGATGCACCAAAACTCAGCCTGCCATTCAGCAAATCATCCACCTGAGACTCTGCGGCCAATAGTGTTCGGGTATATGCTTCTGTGAGATATTGAAACTCTACCACTATACGAGAATGAGCGGTAATCATCATGTTGGATGTAAACGTTATTTCGCCAATACCATAGTCTATGATATAGTCGTTTTCCTCCCCTCTCTGAACTCTGTTTCCGTTTACATACACTTTTTCAGATCCGGCCAATACAATCATGAACGGTTCATTATTTGCTCCAGAGAGCCTGTAGGGGCCCTGCACTCCGTCCATTCCACTAAATGACATCCGGTGATAGTTTCCTCTGGCAACCGAAGCGGAAGCCTGGTGTCCTCCAAACGGACCCGGATTTAATTGAAGATCTACTCCCTGCACTCTCCGGTCAATGACGGCAAACCGGCTTTCATCAAGCCTTAAGTCCACATCCCCCATTTGAAGCATACCGAGCCTGTGCATCAATTGGATATGAACCTGGTCGAATTCTCTGAGGGTCTGAGTCGTTCCTTCGGGCTGTATCGGTGTGCTTTTATCCGTAAGTGAAGCTACTACCTCAAGATCATCGGTTATAAATCCACTGACATCAAATCTGAGGCCGCTATCCATGGACATATCACGTCCTGAACCGATCACTACTCCCCGCCGGATACTTCCGCTTCTGTTCAGAGATGTTCCTTCAAATAAATCCCGGCTTTGCACACGCTCTCTTTCGGGGTCTGCAACTCGAATAGTATCACTTTCAAGCCCGGTGGTTATCCGTTCCCTTTCTCTCCAAATAAAAGGAAGATCATGCAGCCAAACATGGTATCTGAAATAGAGCGAGTCATACTTTTCTCTCACTGAAGGAGGTTTATTCCATATCCAAATACCCTCTATCGGTTGTAAATCACCATCGGAATCCGAAAGCTGTACCGAATCGGCATAGACTTCAAAAGACTCATGTATGATCCAGGGATCCAGTACATACACGGAGTCTGAGCCAGCCACAACGGTGGTACGTTCTCTGGGCTGAGATACTTGAGCTGATAAAACTTCCGGCAAAAGGCTTCCCAGGAAAACGAGGAGTAGAGCAACTGAAAGTTTCAAGTGCTTTCTGTTAATTACCGGTAAAAAAAAAGGAAATACAACGAGTGTATTTCCTTTTTATAAACGGATAACCGCTTGTGATCGTCTTTTGAAAAACTTAGTCTTCCGCTTTAACGACCCAAAACGTTAATGTGGCTTTCACGGTTTCGTGCAGGTTAATGGTAGCCGTGTACTCACCAAGTTGCTTAACATCGCCATCAATCTGAATTTTTCTTCTGTCGATGTCAAATCCTTTCTCTTTAAGTGCTTCAGAAAGTTGAACATTTGTAACCGTTCCGAAGATTTTTCCTTCTTCTCCGGCTTTAACCGGCAGGGTCACGTTTGTTCCTTTGATTTTTTCGGCCAATACCTTAGCCTCTTCAAGATACTCAGCTCGTTGTTCAATAACTTTTCTAAGCTGGTTTTCTATGGCTTTTCTGGCTCCTGGGGTTGCGAGAACGGCCTTACCGGAAGGAATCAGGAAATTACGGCCGTAGCCGTCCTTTACATCAACGACCTCACCGGCCAGTCCCAGTTTCTCTACATCTTGTTTAAGAATGACTTGCATTTTTTACTCCTGGAAAGTGTGATTATCTGAGGTTTTCGGCAACAAACGGGAGCAGGCCAAGGTGGCGCGCACGTTTAATTGCAAGAGCGAGTTGGCGTTGAAATTTAGCACTGGTGCCGGTAACACGCCGGGGTAATATCCTCCCCTGATCATTGACAAACCGCTCCAGTGTTTCTACGTCTTTATAATCAATGTAAATCACACCAGCCCGGGTGAACTTACACTCTTTTTCCTTCAGATTTCCTTTTTTGGGGTGTGCAGGATTTTTAAGCATATGATTTTCCTTTCAAACGATCGTTAAGGTTGTTCTTCTTCAGGAACTTCGGTGAAAATGACCGGAAGTTTTCCCTGTTTTTTCAGTTCGCGGTGTTTTAACATCTTGTTATCATACTTAAGCACAAGATGCCTCATTACATTTTCCTGCAATTTGAAGTACCGCTCAAGATCACTTACGATTTCTGATGGAGCAACAAAATAAGCGTTTACATAATATCCGCTGTTTTTTCCATCGATTTCATATGCGAGGCGTTTTATACCCCATTCTTCAACTTCTTCAATTTCTGCTCCTTTTTCATTAACAAAGGCTTCAAAGTTTTCTTTGACCTCTTTGACCTGCTCTTCTTCAAGAACGGGGTTAATGACAAAGGTTACTTCATAAAAATTCTTTTTCATAAGTACCTTCGGTTGTTATATATAAAACAGCCGCTGGTGTATCCAGCGGCAGGCGGCGTTAAGATACACAGAAATCCTCTGCAGATCAAACACAATTGGTTTTGAGCACAATTAGTGGCTTTTTTCCAAGTCTGTAAAAAGGTGCTTACCAGGTCACCGAGTAAAATGAACCCAGAAAATCGGTAAGCAGCCCCGGATGAACCCCGAAATAGATGGTAAGCAGTGCCAAAATAATCAGTGCCAGGCTATACAAAGTAGACGGCCTTTTCATAACCATTCCGGTTTCATCTTCTTTCATATACAGATATACAAGGACACTCAGATAATAATAGACACTTATAGCGCTTGCCAGTACCCCGATAATGACCAGGCTGATCAGCCCTTCATCGATTGCTGCAGCAAAGACCCGGTACTTTCCAATAAATCCGGCAAATGGTGGTATTCCCACCATAGAAAAGAGAAAAACAGACATCAGGATTCCCATAATTGGTTTTTTAAAACCGAGCCCTGCATAGTTTTTTATTTCTGTGAAATCACAGTTCTTGTGGCATTCATAATATGCAACCACGCCAAAGGCACCCACATTCATCAGCGTATATGCAAAAAGATAATATAGTACAGCGCTATACGCTGCACCGGATGTTGCCGCCAAACCAACCATGATATACCCGGCATGGGCAATACTGGAATAGGCCAACATCCTTTTGATGTTTTCCTGTACCAATGCAAGAAGATTTCCGATGACCATGGTAAACACGGCAAAAATCCACAATACTTCCTGCCACTGCTGAGATGTATCAGGAAGAGCTCTGCTCAGCACCAAAATAAAGGCTACAAAAGCAGCAGATTTCGATGCCGTTGCCATAAAGGCGGTAACGGTGGTCGGAGAGCCCTGATACACATCGGGTGTCCACATATGAAAAGGAACGGCCGACACTTTGAAAAAGAATCCTGTGAATAACAATCCGACACCTGCCCAGTACATCACCCCTTTGTCTGATGCTTCTGCAATTTCCGGGAGAGCAAGAGATCCGGTACTTCCGTAAAGCAGTGCAATGCCATAGAGAAGAAAACCTGTGGAAAAGGCTCCCAGGAGAAAATACTTAAGGGCAGCCTCTACGCTTTTTTTCTGGTCTCTTAGCAAGCCTGCCAGAGCATAGAGGGCGATTGACATAGACTCAATACCTAGAAAAAGAACGATCATGTGATTGGCCTGAACCAGCAGCAACATTCCAAAAGCTGCAAATAGAACCAATGAATAGACTTCAGCGATATGATTCCCGGTTTGCTCAAGATAATCTTTGGACAAGCACAAAGAGAAAAGTGTTCCGGTTAATACAAGCACTGCGCCAAAGGAGGCTGTTCCTCCATAATAGACTAATGAGTAGAAAGAAGTACCTGTCGGCCCGAGTACATTCTGTACAGCTCCTGCCAAAGCAGCAAGACAAAAAAACAGGGAGGCATAAAATGACCATCTGGCATTACCGGTAAAAGCATCCAACATCATCACAAACAATCCGGCAAATCCGATGATAACGATGGGCGATATGGTCAAAAGTTCGTTAACTGATTCCATGTGATTCTAGTAAAAAGTGTCGATTCGTTTAGCCAGATTCAGGTCTTTTTCTGAAATTTTTTCTCCGGCATCGTGCGTAATTAAGGCGACCATAACGGTTGAGTAATCCAGAGTAAGCATAGGATGATGTTGTACGGTTTCGGCTTCTATGGCCACTTTAACCATAAATGCAACAGCATCTTTATACGATGAAAAAGAAAACGTTCTGGTCAGTTTACCCTCTTCCACAGACCAGTTGTTTACTTTTTCAAAGGCTTTTTCTGTTTCTCTGGAATCAAAATTATTCATCACATTCTGAGTGATCCGGATGATCTTGAGTTAAGAAATCATCCGGGATTTGGTACAATCGCTTTGTCCAATCCGGCAAATCCTGTACAAAAGCATCTTCGGAAATGGTTTTTGCCCGCTCCTGAGTCACCTGAAGCAAGTTGGTAACCTCTGCTTCAGAATACTTCGTAAAATCTGTTGGCCTGATACCAATCCAAATAATGAATACCATCAAGGGCACCAACAATCCTATTTCACGGGCGTTAAGATCTTTAAGCTTTTTGTTTTCTTCGTGCTTCAGGGGTCCGAACATGACACGCTGAAACATCCACAGCATGTATCCAGCCGCAAGAATAACCCCGCTTGCCGCAAAAACGGTATACCAGACGGAGCCGAGAACTTCGGAGTTAAACGATCCGAGTAAAATCAAAAACTCTCCAACAAATCCATTCAGACCCGGAAGTCCAATGGATGCCAGTGTCGCCAGCATAAACATGACGGTGAAAACGGGCATCATTTTGGCAATACCACCAAAGTCTGAGATCATTCTGGTATGTCTCCGCTCATAGAGCATACCAATAATAATGAACAGGGCTCCGGTTGAAAGCCCGTGATTAACCATCTGGATAATGGCTCCCTGCGCAGCGGTGGTTGTAAAGGCAAACATACCCAATACAACAAAGCCGAGGTGACTGATGGAGGAATAGGCGATCAGTTTTTTCACATCCTTCTGTACCATGGCCACCAAAGCACCATAAATGATCCCGATCACTCCGAGTACGGCAAACATAGGGGCAAATGCAATAGCGGAGTTTGGGAATAAAGGAATCAGATACCTGAGTACCGCGTATGTTCCCATTTTCAATGCTATTGCTGCGAGTACCACAGAACCGGCCGTGGGGGCTTCGGTATGAGCCAGTGGCAACCAGCTATGAAACGGGAAGATGGGGATTTTAATACAGAAAGCGAACCCAAACGCTAAAAAGAGCCAGGTTTGCTCGACGAGCCCGAGTTGAAACGCCGGATCGGTGAGGAGTTTCCAGTCGGTGGTAAATACGCCATCGTTGACCATATTACCTGCGGCATAACCTACGTAGATCAAAGCTACAAGCATGAGCAACCAACCGACAAGCGTGTAGACAAAAAACTTAACCGTTGCATAAATGCGGTCTTTTCCTCCCCAGATTCCAATAAGGAAGAACATGGGAATCTGTGTCAGTTCGAAGAAAATATAAAACATGAACAGATCTAGCGATGCAAAAACACCCAGCGAACCTGTCTGCAGCACGAGCAGCATTCCATAAAAACCGGCAACGTGTCTGGTTATAGACTTCCATGAAGACAAGATGACAATTGGAGCCATAAAGGTGGTCAGCATGAACAGCAACAAGCTGATTCCATCCAGCCCAACGATGTATTTTACGTCCCAATCAGACAAAAACGGTTCGGTTACAGACATATACTGAGGTGTGCCTGTAAGAGAGAGGTCAAATGCAAATAAAAGAGGCAGAGACAGGATAAAGACACCCAAGGTGACCACCAGGCTGAACCAGCGGATGGCTTCCTCACTTTTAATAAAGAAAAGGAAAAGAGCGCCGACGATCGGCAAATAAATAACAAAATTCAGAAGTAATTCCATTTCAGATAGCTAAAATTAGCGGATAATCAGTAAATAGAGAATCAGTACCACTCCTATTACCATTCCGTAGGCATATGTTTGAATCATTCCTGTCTGCAGATATCGCGCAAGGTGACCGAAAAACCGCACAAACGATGCGATAAAATTCACAAAACCATCGATGGCTCTTATGTCGAAAACTGCAAGTACCCGATCGGAGAAACGAACCACCGGACGAACAATACCCCCTTCATACATTTCATCAAAGAGATATTTCTTATTCCAAAGAGAATAAAGAGGACCGAATCGTGCTGCTACCGCTTCGTCCTCGGCTACAGGCTCCTGATTTCCATATTTCTTGTAGGCCACAAAAATCCCAAGTGAAGCGACGAGGACCGAGCCGGACAAGAGCATCCACTCCACCTGTTTCGACAAAATGAGGTCGGCATCCAGAGTAACTTTATCCAACCAGTTGGACAGCAGGTTTACATCTGCGGTACCTGTAAAAGTTGCCACCACAAAATTTGGAATACCTATAAACCCTCCGATAACAGACAGAACCGCAAGCCCCCAAAGAACAGAAGTCATCGTCCACGGGCTCTCATGCAGGAGTTTTGCGCTGTCTTTCGCACCTTCGATCAGCTTCGGCAGCCGGAAAGATCCATGGAAAATACCGAAAGTCAGCCTGAACATATAAAATGCTGTCATAAAAGCGGTAAGCATGGCCATTGCCCAAAGCACATAATAGATGCTTCCATAGACTCCCGCTCCGGCATTGAATGTCATTACCAGAATTTCATCTTTTGAGAAAAAGCCTGCAAGAGGGGGGATTCCTGCAATGGCGATGGTTGCAATAAGAAACGTTTTATAAGTAGAGGGAAGGTAGGCTCTTAATCCACCCATAAACCTCATATCCTGTGGATCAAAGTGAACATCCGGATTGGTTTTATGCAACTTATGCTCCACATGATGCATGGCATGAATCACTGATCCGGAGCCAAGAAAGAGGCAAGCCTTGAAAAAGGCGTGGGTTACTACATGAAACATGGCGGCTACAAAAGCTCCTGAGCCAAGAGCAAGAAACATAAAGCCAAGCTGAGATACGGTAGAATACGCCAGGACGGCTTTGATATCATATCTTGTCAGGGCTATAGTTGCGGCGACCAATGCTGTCAGGGCTCCTATAACTGCTACAATCAGCATCAGTTCCGGCGACATCATGTAGAGTGGTGACAAACGGGAGATCACATAAATCCCGGAAGTAACCATGGTTGCTGCGTGGATAAGTGCAGATACGGATGTCGGGCCTGCCATCGCGTCTGGAAGCCAGACAAAAAGAGGTATTTGGGCACTTTTACCTGTGGCTCCGATGAAAATCAGCGCTCCGACCAGGAATGCCTGATCAGTGGAAAACAGATACGCTGAATCCAGAATATCCTGAAACCGGAGCGATCCGGTAATCTGGAATACGAGAAACATGGCAATAAGAAAAGCAAAATCACCTACCCGGTTGTACAGGAACGCTTTTTTTGCCGCATCCGATTTGGCCATATCGGTATACCAAAAACCAATAAGCAGGTACGAGCATAATCCAACTCCTTCCCATCCAAGAAAAAGGAGCAGCATGTTATCGGCCAGCACCAGATTCAGCATGGCAAAGATAAACAGGTTCATGAATGCGAAAAACTTCCAGAAGCCTTCGTCATCGGCCATATATCCTACCGAATAGAGGTGGATAAGTGCCCCCACTCCGGTAACGACCAAGGTCATGAGTATGGATAGCTGGTCCAGCCGGTAAGCTATATCGACAGAGAAGTCACCGGCCTGCATCCATGTAAACAGGGAAACAGAAGCTGCTTCGCTGTCGCCGCTCATCGCGAAAAAGAGATACAAAGCTATCAGAAAAGGAAAAAAGACGGCTGACGTAGCAATTGCGCCTATGAGATTTTTCCGATCCCGGTACGATTCAAAAGCAAGTCCGAAGAGCCCGTTGAGCAGAAAACCGACAAGGGGAAGAGCGATAATCCAGGGTACCAGATGAACGTATGCGTCCATGAATTCAGAAGTTTCCTATTGTTTGAGTTTTTATGGCGGTGTACGGTTCCAAGTATGCGATCAGGATTTCGGTATTACCATCGAAGCAGATTAATTTTCGTTATATCCACGGAAAGGTGATTCCGGTAAATTGCAATGATAATCGCCAGTCCAACAGCAGCTTCTGCAGCAGCAACACTAAGCGAGAAAAAGACCAGGATCTGGCCGTGAATATCTCCCATTTGTGCACTTAAAGAAACCAGTGTAAGATTAACTGCATTAAGCATTAATTCGGCACACATTAATATTACAATCGCGTTTCTTCTGGTTAAAACACCAATGACGCCGATACTGAATAACACTGCCGATAGTCCGAGATACCAGTCCAGTTCCATTTAACTTTCTTTTTTACCACTGTTTTTACGTTGAGCAAGCATCAGTGCACCGACTACAGCTGCGGTCAGCAATATAGCCGTTGACAATACCGGTAGAATGTAAGTCACAAAAAGTGTATCTCCCAGAGCTTCCACCGTTCCAATATGTGCACTGTCCGGAGATAATACCGGGAGCGTATTTGTTGCATCTGCAACGGCATATACCAGTAACGAGAGCATCAAAACACTCAGGATAAAAGCTATACCGTACTTGATCCTGAATTCACTGAAGAAACGTTCTTCACTGTTTAGATTCAGCAACATGATCACAAACAGAAAAAGAACCATAATCGCTCCGGCATATACAAGAACCTGCACAACAGCAAGAAACTGAGCTTTTAAAAGCAGAAAAATACCGGCTACTGCAACGAGATTCACGACCAGAAAAAGGGCACTATTGACCGTATCTCTACTCGTAATCATAGCAATTGCAGCTGCGATCGAAAGGGTTGCAAAGAAAAAGAAAAAAAATGTCTCCATGAATCAACGGATTTGGGAAATGAGCCACAAGGTACCCAAAAAAAACAGTGTGTTCAACTGCCTGTATTTAAAAAGTGCTCTTAAACGGTGAAAAAGTTTTGTTGTTAAGATATCGCTTTCTGTATATCCTGGTCAAAGTTAAGCCTGGTTTTACAGATTAACCATTTAACCTGATCACAAAGCCCTGCAATTTGTTGAATAAAAAGCGATACTGTTTCTGTTGTTTTTTTTAGTATTTTCTGTGTTGAAATTTGGATAAAAGATGTATACATCTGCTATTCCGGTTGCTTTAATATCGGAAAGAACCTTTAAAACGGAAGTATAATGAGTCGCACCAAACTGAACATGGAAGCTCTCACGGAACAAATCCGCTCTACCAGTGCTTTCATAGATGATATTCATGCCGAACTTGAGAAAGTAATCATTGGCCAGAAAACGATGGTCAACCGTTTACTAATCGGAATGCTTGCCAATGGCCATATTTTACTTGAAGGCGTCCCCGGCCTTGCCAAGACCTTAACCATATCGAGCCTGGCCAAGACCATTAATACCGGATTCCAGCGTATCCAGTTCACACCGGATCTTTTGCCGGCGGATCTTATTGGTACGTTGATCTTCAACCAGAAAACCGGAGACTTCACCGTTAAAAAGGGGCCCGTTTTCTCGAATATTATACTTGCGGATGAAATTAACCGTTCCCCAGCGAAAGTTCAGAGTGCTCTGCTGGAAGCTATGCAAGAGAGGCAGGTAACCATTGGAGAAGAAACCTTCCCCCTTCCGGAACCCTTTCTTGTTCTTGCGACTCAGAATCCGGTTGAACAAGAGGGAACCTATCCCCTTCCGGAAGCACAGGTAGATCGATTTATGCTAAAAATCAAAATTGATTATCCGACGGGTGCTGAGGAAATGGAAATCATGAGAAGAATGGCTCAAACAAAAAAACCTGAATTGTTGAGTCCAGTTATTAAACCGAAAACCATTCTCAATGCACGAAATGTTATTAATGATATTTACATGGACGAAAAAGTTGAACAGTATATCATTGATATCATTATGGCTACCCGGTATCCGGCCCGGTACAATATCAAAAAGAATGTAGGCCTTGTGGACTATGGAGCCTCTCCAAGGGGAACCATCAACCTTAATCTTGCTTCAAGGGCTCATGCATTTTGTCAAAAAAGAGCCTATGTAACACCTGAAGATATTCGTGCCGTTGCATATGATGTGCTAAGACACAGAATTGTACTTACCTATGAAGCAGAAGCAGAAGAAATTCGAACAGAAGATATAATAGAGACTATACTTGGCCACATACAAGTTCCATAATATTATTGGAATAATTTCGTTGACAGGTGAATGATATAATCGTAATTTGTTTTACGTAAAATATAAACCTGTACAAAATTATAACGCCATGAAAATCAAGTTTGTCCCCAGGAGCAATGTCCGAGTTTCCAAAAAAAGTTCTTCCAAATTTCGACCACTTATTGATGCTCTAAATGAGCTTGAGCCCGGTGGTGATGCCCTTGAGGTGACCTATGCCAACGAAAAAGAATTAAACTCCATGCGAAATGTCGTTTATACTTTTAATCGTGAAACGGGACAAAAAGTTAAAAGTGGCAAAGATACAATGAGTGGAAAAGTTTTTTTCTACAAAGAGAAAAAGTGATAAACCCAAATACAGAGAGCCTGTATAAAGACAGGTATTAGAGGTTTCCTTTTAATAAAAAAGGACCTAACAGATCTAAACGTGTGACTTCTCGGTGTTTCCCAAAGAACTATTCCTGAATTCAGTCAGGTAGTTCTCGTTGTTTACTACTATCAATGAAGTTTTGCCTCGTGTAAAGTATTACAGAGCCATACGTATCCTGATCTTTAACATCGTCAACAGGCTCTATTGCTGTATTACCTACTTTATCTCCCTTGAAAAAAAACTGTTGAAGAACTTCGAATGCTTATGTACTCATTTCCAGCATACGATCCAGGGATTTCTTTGCTTTCAGCCGGAGCGCCTCTTCCACTTCGATTTGGTAAACATCTTCTCTAAGAGATTTCAGTGTATCTTCCAGAGTGATTTCATTCATGTGGGGGCAACGGATACTGCATAGCCGTAGCATTTCCTTGTCCGGATTTTCAGCGGCTATATTGTCTCCCATGGCACATTCTGTTAGTACAAGAAACCGTTTCGCCTCGGAGTTCTTCACATAGGATGTCATGGCCGTTGTTGATCCGCTGTAGTCGGCGGCTTCCACTACTTCCGGCGGGCACTCCGGATGAGCGATAACTACCGTATCCGGAAACTGTCTGCGGGCGTTTTCAATATCCTGGACGGTAAACTGCTCGTGTACCTCACAACGTCCGTCCCAAATAATCATATCATCCTTTCCGGTACGTTCGCTTCCCGGATATATCACGTTTTTCCCGGTTTCTTTGGCAATATTCCTAGCCAGAAATTCATCCGGGAGGCATATAACGGTATCACTGTCCAGTTTTCTGACGATATCTGATGCATTACTGGATGTACAGCAAACATCGGTTTCCGCTTTAACATCGGCATAGGTATTAATATAGGTAACTACAGGTACCCCCGGATACTGTTCCTTCAGCTTGCGTACATCTTCAGCGGTAATACTTGCAGCCAGAGAGCAACCTGCGACCTCGGCAGGTAAAAGTACCATTCGCTCTGGATTGAGGATTTTTGCGGTTTCTGCCATAAAGCGAACGCCACAAAAAACAATCCTGTCTGCCTCTGATTTCTGAGCAATTCGTGCAAGTCCGAGTGAATCTCCGACATGATCCGGAACACTATAAAAAAGAGCGGGTTCCATATAATTATGTCCCAGGATAACCGCCTTTTTCTCTTTTTTTAAACGGTTAATCTCATAGGCAACCTCTGCTTTGAGAACCAGTTCAGCTTCAGGAATCAGGCGTCCCAGCAGCTGCTTCATACGTTCCAGGGTATCGGCAACCGATGTTGCTTCGGAAATAGTTTGAACCATAGACTCAGGCGTTATCATAAAAAACTGAAAAAAAAGGAGATATGACATTACATCATATCTCCTCTAATAACAGAAGAAAAGTTAAAAAATTATGTTTCGAAAAACAGGATTACTTTTCTTCTTCAGATTCCGCGGAATCGTCGCCGGCGCTTTCTTCCTCTTTTTTCTGGAGTTGCTCTTTCAGGTTCTGAAGTCCTGACATTTCGCCCAGCGTCAATTTTCCGGAGGCAGAAGAATCAGCGGCTTCTTTCTTTCGCTTGGCTGTCTCTTTTTTCTCCTCCATCTTACCAATTTTATTTTGGCTCACTACGATGCTCTTACTGGTTTCATCAAATTCAATGACGATCACTTTTATGGATTCGCCTTCTTTGTATGATTCAGAAAGAGTATCCCCGTTTTCTGCTTCACGGGCAGGCATAAATGCTTCTACTCCGAGGGGGAGTTTAGCAAAAACGCCTTTGTCCGTAACCTTGGTAATTTCAGCTTCGGTCTCATTTCCAACGGCATACTCAGAAGCATATTTTTCCCAGGGGTTTTCCTGAATTTGCTTATGGCCAAGTGAGATTCGACGGTTGTCAAAGTCAACGGAAAGGATAACGACTTCGAGTTCATCGCCTTTATTAACGATTTCACTTGGGTGGTTCACCTTGTCGGTCCAGCTCATATCAGAAATATGAACCAATCCGTCGATTCCGGGTTCAAGTTCAACAAAGACACCAAAATTGGTAAGGTTTCTAACGACTCCATTGTGCTTGGATCCTACCGGATAGCGCTCAAGGAGATCTTTCCATGGATCAGACTGAAGTTGCTTGACACCCAGAGAAACCTTGCGTTCGTCTTTATTGATGTTGAGAACCACACACTCAATAACCTGATTCTTTTCAACTAGCTGAGACGGATGCTTGATATGCTGAGTCCAGGACATTTCACTGATATGCACCAGTCCTTCCACTCCTTTTTCAAGCTCGATAAACGCACCGTAGTCAGCGATAGAGACCACTTTACCCTGAACATGAATGGCTTCCGGATACTTAGCATCAATTTCATCCCATGGATGTGGCTGAAGTTGTTTGAGTCCGAGTGAAATTCTTTTTCTTTCTTCATCAAACTCAAGAACGACCACATTAAGCCGTTGATCAAGGTTAACGATTTCGGACGGATGCTCTACACGGCCCCAGGAGAGATCGGTGATATGCAAGAGACCGTCGACACCGCCAAGATCGATAAACACACCAAAATCGGTGATATTCTTCACGACGCCTTCCAGGATTTGTCCCGGTTCCATTCCAGCAAGAATCTGTTCTCTTTGCTCTTCGAGATCGGATTCTACGAGAGCCCGGTGTGATACCACTACGTTTTCACTGGACATATTCAGTTTAACAACCATGAACTCCATGGTTTTTCCGACATAAGCGTCGAAATCCCGAACAGGGCGTACATCAATTTGAGATCCCGGGAGGAAGGCATCAATTCCGTGGATATCCACGACCATACCACCTTTGATACGTCGCTTGATAAATCCTTCGATAATTTTTTCTGTGTTATGCGCTTCCTCAATTTCCTGCCATGTTCTGAGAGAATCTGCTTTTCTTCTTGAGAGAACAAGCTGACCATCTCTGTCTTCTACTTTATCCAGAAATACTTCAACTTCGTCGCCGATGTTGAGAGTTTCAGGATTTTTAAACTCGTTAACAGGAACAATACCTTCTGATTTGAAACCAATATCGACGATAACATACTTTTCGTCCATAGAGAGAACCCGGCCGGTAACAATTTCCTTTTCAGTGAAAGCCGTGAGTGTTCCCTCATACATATTGACCATTTGATTGAACTGGTCATCGTCGTACTCTTCTGAAGCTTCTTCAAGCTCTTCCATTTTATATACTTTCTCTCCCACCAGGCCTGAGTAAGACGGTACAACGAACTCCTCTTCTGAAACCGTACTGGTATCAGAAACAGGGGCTTCCTCTTTTTTGGTCTCTTCCTGTGCTTCAGGCTGATTTTCAGCTACCGGTGCCTGCTCTGTATTTTCGACAGATTCTGCTTCGGTTTTTGCTTCCTTAATATCTTTTTCTTTATTCGTTTCGTCGGTCATTTAGGTTTCCTTTCATCTGTTGCCACCTGATCGATGTTCTGAACAGGGGATTGGGGTTTATGTTATCAGGCAGGCATTGACCTTCAATGCCTGTATATATTATGTACGAATATAATTCAAAATTCGTGCCACTTGTTCATCAAAACTCAAATGCGTTGAATCAACGATCATCGCATCGTCTGCTTTCCTTAGCGGGGCAACTTCCCGTTGCGAATCAAGAGTATCGCGTTTTTGGAGGTTCGTCTTAATCTCTTCCAGAGAACCTTCGAAAGGTTGACCGGAAAGTTCTTCAAACCGCCTGGCCGCTCTCGTTTCAAGATCCGCTGTCAAAAATATTTTCAGATCGGCATCCGGAAATACCACCGTTCCAAGGTCCCGTCCATCCAGAACGGCGTTTTTACCCTGCGTGATATCCCTCAGCAGCTTTCTGACAACTTCCCTGACTTCGGGCATTGCTGCGACCTCGCTTACGCTTTGATTCACCGGCATACTACGAATCGCTTCGGTGATATCCGTGTCCATATGTCGAACCCGGACATCGGTGTGGTTAAAATCAAAGTGCAGCTGATGATCTTCCAGCTTTTCAAGCAAACTTCGTTGATCCTTGCCCAGGGTATTATACAGGTAGGCCAGTGCTCGGTATATGGCACCACTATCTACATAATCGTATCCGGTTTTCCGGGCAACGGCTTTTGCCGTAGAACTTTTTCCGGAACCCGCCGGCCCGTCAATGACAATAATCAAGCGATTTTCCTTTTCTTCAATCTATTTCACAAAATGTTGGGTAATTTAGGCCTTCAATTGATTTTTTGCAAAATTTTTCTTGTAAATAGATGAACATAATCATAAATTTGGTTTCTATACACATTTTAACGTACAACAGAAATTTCAAACAGAAACATGCCTCAACATAAATCAGCTGAAAAACGCGTTCGTCAATCAGCAAAACTCAGATTATCCAATAGAGAAAAGCGATCAAAAATGCGTTCACTCGCACGAAAAGTGCTGGAGTCCAATGAAAAAGAAGCCGCTCAAGCGCTTCTTCCTGACGCTATTTCCTATATTGACAGACTGGCGTGTAAAGGCTTGTTGCACAGTAATAATGCTGCGAACAAAAAATCCCGTCTGGTTCGCCATGTCAACAAGCTTGGAGAGTCGGCCTGAGGAATTCGTTCCAGGCCGAAACCAACCAACTGACTGCCTGTTCATATTAAGCCGGATCCTCTCCGGCAAGGCAGCCCTGTAACTGATACATCTCCCAAAGATGAATGGGTTCAGGTAAACATGTTATCCATTAACAAAAAAGCCCCTTTCTCTTATGGCTAAAGCCCTTTTAGCAATTCTTGACGGCTATGGAATAGCCGATGATGAGTCCGTTAGTGCCATTGCCCGCGCCAATACCCCCTTTATTGATTCACTCATGTCCACCTGTCCACAATCACGCCTTCGTGCGTCCGGTTTAGAGGTAGGTTTGCCAGAGGGACAGTTTGGAAACTCAGAAGTTGGCCATTTAAATATTGGTGCCGGCCGTATTGTCTGGCAGGAATTGACTCGTGTAAACAAGGATATCAAAGAAGGTGGTTTTTTCAAGAACGAACGCTTCCTCGAAGCGGCAGAGAAAGCCCGTGAAAAAGGAAAAGTTCATATCATGGGCCTGTTTTCAGACGGCGGGGTTCACAGCCACAACGATCATGTTTTTGCCCTTTTAAAATTTTTCAACGAGCAGAACGTCGAGAATGTATATGTCCACGCTTTCACTGACGGAAGAGATACTTCTCCTCATGGCGGAAAAGCGTATGTAGAAACTTTTAAGAAAGAAGCAGCCAAGGCCGGAGCTGGTGAAATCGCATCTATTGTAGGTCGCTATTACGCGATGGATCGTGATCGTCGATGGGAACGTACACAACTGGCATACGATCTGCTGGTACATGGAAAAGGAGAAATACAGACGGATCCTGCTGCCGCTGTCCGTGCTTCCTATGACAATGACATTACCGATGAGTTTATCAAACCCATTGTTGTTAACACGGATCCAGCTTCCCGTATTGAAAAAGGTGATGTCGTCCTCTTTTATAATATTCGCGGGGATCGTGCACGTCAGATTACGATGGCACTGACCGAGACGGAATTTGACGGATTTGAAACCGATGCCCTGGATCTGCATTATGTTTCCTTTACCCAATACGACAAACGATACGAGCATGTAAAAGTGGCCTATCCCCCACTTTCCATGAAAAACACTTTGGGTGAAGTAATTGCCAGCCATGGGCTCAAGCAACTAAGGATTGCTGAAACTGAAAAATATCCTCACGTCACCTACTTCTTTAACGGGGGTGTTGAAGAACCCAATGAGGGTGAAGAGCGCACCATGATTCAGAGCCCGAAGGTTCCCACCTACGATCATCAGCCTGAAATGAGTGCTCCGGAGCTTACCGAAAAGCTAACCGGCCTGATACTGCAAGATACCTACGATCTGATCATCCTCAACTATGCCAATCCTGACATGGTTGGTCATACCGGTGATTTTGACGCTACCGTGAAAGCGGTTGAAACGGTGGATTCCTGTTTGCAAAAAGTGCTTGAAGCCGCCAATAAAACCGGTTATAAAACCATTGTTATTGCGGATCATGGCAATGCAGACAAAATGAAAGAAGAGGACGGGAGCCCGCATACCGCACATACTACCAGCCTGGTACCCTTTATCGTAGTTAATGCTCCTGAAGTGTCACAGCCTGAAGACGGCATCCTCGCCGATGTAGCTCCATCTCTGCTTAAGCTGATGGAAATTCCACAGCCGGAAGAAATGACAGGCAAGGCCCTTTTCTGAACAGCCCGTTCACCGGCCCGGTACGCCTGAAGAACATACGCAAAAGGTGGCATTCTTTTTGTTGCGAATTTGTTGCGTAATAAACTTGCATTTACACTAATGCAGGGCTACATTCGTTTTTCATTTGAACGTTTTAGCTATGGTATCGGTTGTGGAAATTGTTATCATAGAAAGAAACAAAATGCAACATCCGGGAATCAGGTTTTATGGAAGGAAATTTTTCAAACAGAGTCCGCGACGTTATTCAATTCAGCCGGGAAGAAGCTCTTCGGCTTGGTCATGACTATATAGGAACAGAGCATCTTATTCTGGGTATTCTACGCCTTGGAGATGGAATAGCTATAAAAATCCTTAAGAATCTGCGTTGTGATCTTTATAAATTAAAAAAGACCATTGAAGAAACGGTTCGTGGTACCGGAACAGCTGTCACCGTAGGCAACATTCCGTTAACCAAACAGGCCGAGAAAGTTCTCAGAATAACGTATCTCGAAGCTAAACTTTACAAGAGTGACACTATTGGCACAGAGCACTTACTCTTGTCTCTTTTGCGGGACGACGAAAACATTGCGGCACAAATTTTGCATCAGTTCAATATCACCTACGATAGTGTACGGGAAGATCTTGATCTGATTGTTTCCGGCCAGGCACCAAAGACCGAGGCCCCGAAAACACGTGCAGAGGATACACCTGCATCAGGAAATCCCAAAACACCCACTGGCAGTGCAAGAGAAAGAAAAATGGAAAAGACAAAAACTCCGGTGTTGGATAATTTCGGAAGAGATTTAACGAAACTTGCAGAGGAAGACAAGCTCGACCCCATAGTCGGGCGTGAAAAAGAAATCGAGCGTGTTGCTCAGGTACTGAGCAGGAGAAAGAAAAACAATCCTGTTTTAATCGGTGAACCCGGAGTAGGAAAAACGGCTATTGCCGAGGGGTTGGCGCTTCGAATTGTCAAACGCAAAGTCTCCCGGGTATTGTACGATAAGCGGGTGGTAGCCCTTGATCTCGCTGCTCTCGTAGCGGGTACTAAATACCGCGGTCAGTTTGAAGAGCGGATGAAGGCCGTAATGACCGAGTTGGAGAAAACTCCGGATATCATCCTTTTTATTGATGAGCTTCATACCATTGTTGGAGCCGGCGGGGCCAGCGGTTCTCTGGATGCTTCCAACATGTTAAAACCGGCATTAGCCCGCGGCGAAGTACAGGCTATCGGAGCTACTACGCTGAATGAGTATCGTCAGTATATCGAAAAAGACGGCGCCCTGGAGCGACGATTCCAAAAAATTATGGTAGATGCTACCAGTGCCGAGGAAACGCATATCATTCTGAACCAGATCAAAGAAAAGTACGAGAAGCATCACAGCGTCCGCTATTCAGAAGAAGCCCTGCAGGCATGTGTTTCCATGACTGACCGGTACATTACAGATCGCTTTCTGCCCGACAAAGCCATTGATGCCATGGATGAAGCCGGTGCACGGGTTCATTTATCCAACATCACAGTTCCTGATCACATTGTTAAGCTGGAAGAGGAGATAGAACTTACCGGCATTGAAAAGAACAATATGGTCAAAAAGCAACGCTTTGAGGATGCGGCCCGACTCAGGGACACTGAAAAGCATCTGATGGAGGATCTTGAGCAAAAGCAGAAGGAGTGGGAAAAAGAGTGTGAGAAAATCGTACACAATGTTACAGAAGAAGATGTGGCGACTGTTGTTGCGATGATGACCGGTATTCCGGTTAACAAAATTGCTCAAAGCGAAGGCCAGAAACTGCTAAAAATGCGAAATGAACTTTCTTCGCATGTCATTGGTCAGGAAGAAGCTATTGTCAAACTGAGCAAGGCGATTCAGAGAACCCGTGCCGGATTAAAGGATCCGCAAAGGCCTATTGGCTCGTTTATTTTTCTCGGTCCGACAGGGGTTGGAAAAACGGAGCTGGCCAAGGTGATGTCGCGATATTTGTTTGAATCCATCGACTCCCTCATTCGAATCGACATGAGTGAGTACATGGAAAAATTCTCTGTTTCCAGACTCGTAGGTGCCCCTCCGGGCTATGTCGGATACGAAGAAGGTGGAATGCTGACGGAAAAAGTGCGACGTAAACCCTATAGTGTCGTCTTGCTGGATGAAATTGAAAAAGCCCACCCGGATGTATTTAATCTGCTTCTTCAGGTTCTTGATGACGGCATTTTGACCGACAGCCTTGGAAGAAAAGTTGATTTCAGAAACACCATTATCATCATGACTTCCAATATTGGTGCCCGGGATATAAAAAACCTGGGACGTGGAATTGGATTTTCCAGTGATGAGGCAACCTACGATTACTCAAAAATGAAATCGACCATTCAGGATGCATTAAACAAAGTCTTTAATCCTGAATTTCTGAATCGTGTTGATGACGTTATCGTCTTTAAGCCGCTTGAAAAAGGCGATATTTTCAAGATTATTGACAATATGGCGAGTGAGCTGTTTGAGCGGATTGAAAAGCTCGGATACAAGGTGGATATTTCCCGGGCTGCCAAAGATTTTCTTGCTGAAAAAGGTTTTGATCAAAAGTTTGGAGCCCGTCCTCTTAAACGTGCGCTGCAAAAATATGTAGAGGATCCACTTGCAGAAGAAATCCTCGGTTCACATAAACCGGAGGGATCTGAAATCCGGATTAAGATGAATGCCTCCAGAGATGATCTTATGTTTGAGTGGAAAAACACTGACAGTGTTGTAGAGCAGGAAGATCAGAACAACAACGGAGCACCGTCCGGCAATGTGGATGACTAGCCTGAACGGAATCAACTTCAGTATCGGATTAAAATATCCCTGTTGCCACCTGTAATCCGGCTGTGTCCGGATTGGTCGAACAGTATGCGCAGCGGCTTATCCGGTGATTCTGCAATGCTAAGATCGATATCCTCTCTGTGTATGGTGCGCTGATGGATGTCAATCATGTGAAGCATTAAATTTTGCAGTTGGTTACGGGAGCCCTGACTTGCGGTAAGAACCACCATCGTTCCATCCGGGTTATAACCGGCAGCACGCACTGTCTGCCGAAAACTCGCACTTCCCAATCGCTCCCCGGTCGGTACATCGTATACCATCACCCTGCCGGAAGCCCGGGCCGTAATAAATCTGCCGCACAGGCTCAGCTCACTTCGAAGGACTTCGGTATTTTCAAAATCTATGTAAACAAGAATCGATCCGTCCATGTCCAGGACAAATGCTTCATGAACGTCTGTGTCCTGGCGTATGGTGTGTACCAGCATCATTCTTCCAGAGGGATGGATTTCAAGCGAAGAAATCTTCCGGTTTTCAAAAAAAGCTATTTCCCGGACAGATTCATCCATGTGGGCCTTTTGTATCCTTGAGTTAATGTTCCCGCCTTCATGGATTACCGGATTGTACAGATATACGCTATTCCCAAAAGCAGTAGCTGAAAATTGAGAAACCTGCTCCCCGTCCTGGCTTCCAAAACTATTATATACCTGGGATACGTTCTCCCCTTGTTCGTTATAGAAAGCAAAACCGGCTACGTTGTCACGATAGACAAACTGTCCGTTATCAAATAAAAACAATGCTCTGGATGGGTCGTTTGGATGAATGTCGGCAAGATGGCCAATACGGTGAATCAAGGTCCCATCGGATCGGTAGATTTCGGCACTCACTCTCTCTGCATAAAAGAACAAGACGCCAATAAACGATCTGTTCGGACTAAATGCAAGGTAGTCAAATCCGGATATCATGGCCTGCCCCCCGGCAAATATTATTTCATTATCCTGCACTTGAATATAGCGGGATGCATCGGCTCCCCGAAGTAAATCGGCTGGAAACTGATTGGATGAAAATGATACGGTTTCGGGAGCATAAGAAACCTGCAAAGACTGCGACCACAGTGGTGAAGAGTAAAATAAAACCCCCGCAAAGAGGGTAAATACTGCTATAAAAAACTGTTTCATAAGGATATCCATACGTTGAACCTGTCAAATGGATGCGTATAACCAATATGGACAGGCATGGAAATAATAAATCTGATCAGGCATTTTGTTCGTGTATTACCTAACATATGCAGAGTATAAAACGAACACTATACCCAATGAATTATCGATATTCCATTATTATTCCGGTATATAACCGACCAGATGAACTTCAGGAATTACTGAATAGTTTGCAACAGGAAATCCTTCAAAATGAGAAGAAATATAAAGAACAATCACCCTTTGCTGAAATCATCATCGTTGATGACGGTTCTCAGACGGCCTCCGATGCTATTTGCAAGAAGTTCGAATCAACCCTAAAGCTTAAATATATTTATCAGGAAAACACCGGTCCGGCTGGTGCACGCAATACCGGAGCAAAAAAAGCGTCCGGTGAATGGCTCCTTTTTTTTGATTCAGACTGTATTCTGCCGGAAGGATACTTTCAGGCGGTTGAACAGAATATTAAGGACACCGAGGCTGGTCTTTGGGGAGGACCTGACAAAGCTGCAGTGTCCTTTTCTCCCATTCAGAAAGCCATTGACTACTCTATGACTTCCTTTTTGACTACCGGGGGTATTCGAGGTAAGAAAAAAAGTATGGATACCTACTATCCAAGAACCTTCAATCTTGGAGTCAGAAGAAGTGCCTTTGATGAAGTGGGAGGTTTTTCGAATCTGCGCTTCGGGGAAGACCTTGATTTCAGTATGCGTATTTTAAAAAAAGGTTACCAATCTCTGCTCATTGAAGAAGCGTATGTCTATCACAAACGCAGAAATACCTATAAGACCTTTTTCAAACAAGTGTACAATTCAGGTATGGCACGGGTTGTCCTGAACAAGCTTCATCCGGGCACACTGAAGACCGTTCACCTGTTACCTACACTTTTTACTGTTTTTCTTCTGTTCTCTCTCTCTATGTTGCCCTTTGGGAATTATATTCCTGCCGTTTTTATACTGGCATATATGCTGATCCTGTTTGCCGATGGATGGCGGAATACAAAAAGCCTTTCAGCTTCTGCGCGCATTCCATTCACATCCATCCTTCAGTTAACGGGATACGGAATGGGATTGCTTCATGCCGTTGTACTTATCCATATTCTTGGGAAAAACGATGCCCGTGCTTTTGAAAAATCCTTTTATACATGAGAAAAGGCCGCTTGAATGAAAGCCGTACCGTTAACAGGGCATTCAATTACTAAAATCACGTGCAAAACAGATCCGATGGCCTTCACAGATGCTGATAACCTCTGTACATGCCTTTCTTCAGCACACGAAGTAAGCTATCCATCGTCCAGGTTCATATCTGTTATTTCTTTTGGCATTTTCAACCGTTCGTTTTTTAAACACATGAACAGGCCGGAGACTTCTACTGCACTATATCATTTTATTTATCATAATGTTCTCTTCTTTTTTTTAAACCTTTATCCAAAGGAATCCGACGAGCAAAAAAGAAGTTTTTTTGATGTATAAAAGATTGATTTGCATTTTAAAATCGCTTATCTTTAAAGTCTTTGCAAAAGCAACGCATAGTTTTTAAACTCTATTAAAAATGTCTTTTGCGGTTCTTTGAAGATATTGAATTCGGTAAGATCGGCTTAGATATTGAGCTCATTCGGTTTTACAAAAAAATGATCGGGGCGTAGCGCAGCCCGGTAGCGCATCTGCTTTGGGAGCAGAGGGTCGCAGGTTCAAATCCTGTCGCCCCGACACCATTTTAGAACCACGGCGAACCTATCCGGGTCATGTGGTAACTGATCTTCGGAGTACACCAACATCTACAGGCGCCCGTAGCTCAACCGGATAGAGCAACTGCCTTCTAAGCAGTAGGTTACAGGTTCGAGTCCTGTCGGGCGTACACCGTTTTTATACGGCGACATGGCCGAGTGGCTAGGCAGAGGTCTGCAAAACCTCGTACGGCGGTTCGAATCCGCCTGTCGCCTCATCGATTTTACCAGAAATGCCGCGTTCGTCTAGGGGTCTAGGACGCCGCCCTTTCACGGCGGTAGCACGGGTTCGAATCCCGTACGCGGTACACGTTTGATTTAATGGAGCCCATAGCTCAGTTGGTTAGAGCGCCAGGTTGTGGCCCTGGAGGCCGTGGGTTCAAATCCCATTGGGCTCCCCATTTGCAATGCCGCGTTCGTCTAGGGGCCTAGGACGCCGCCCTTTCACGGCGGTAGCACGGGTTCGAATCCCGTACGCGGTACAAAAAGAGGTGATGCATAGCATCTACCTCTTTTTTTTTGCTTTCAATCGTCGATACGCCTTTCTTTAATTATTGCCGTTGATTTACAACCACTCCAAGAGCATTTACACTTTCAACGAGCTTACTTGTACGCAGAAACGTATATGCCCGGATCTTTGTCCAATGTCACTTCCGGTAGGATAATAACCGACGTTCTCCAAATGTATCCATGAATGATTTGATATCACCTGTTGATCCAATGGAAAAGACATCGAAATCTCAAGTGGCTATACAACACTACTTAATGAACGTCATCATTCTGGTTCTTACAAACTCTTCAGATTGTATTCTATACCTATATACGCCGCTTGATAACCGTGATGAATCAAAAATAACAGAATGCACTCCGGCATTTTTAAACTCATCTACAAGCACCTCTATCCTACGACCAGTAATATCGTAAACTTCAAGTGTTATATGGCCACTTTCTGGCAAATAAAACTCTATGACAGTATAAGGGTTAAAAGGATTTGGGTAGTTCTGTTTTAAGAGGATTTCTTCACTAATTTCACCATTGATCTCCGAATCGGTACCCACTTTTCCGACTCCTTTAACTATTATTTCATGCGGATCGCTCACGTTCAATGCCGTATGTGAAATATCTAAAATGGCTTGATAATTTCCGCTTTCAAATGGCTGAAATAATAATTCAATCGTTATGCTGCTGTCTGGTTCCAAAGAAAAGGAACTTCCTCCGCTGGATATAGAAAAAACATTACGGTCGATACCGGAAAGCCGTACGTCTCCCGACAATGTGATATTACCCTTGTTTTGGATAGTTATAGAAGCATAAGATGTACTATCCGAGTTCACTTCTCCAAAATCAATCTCTTGAAACCGTTCGTATTCATGGCTACCGGTCTACCCAAATAATGGCGGCATCGGGCGCCTGTACCGTATCTACGGGGCTCTCCCAGCGCAACCGGGGGTATCCATCTGTCAGCTGCCAGGTGTCAACAAAATCTAATTTGTGCATGTAAATCCAAGCGTTTTGACCCTGCATCTGATTGATGGCCAGGTCTTCTACATCAACTATAGGTGGACCAAATAGTTGAATACTCGGATCATCGGCGGAGCCATATTTTGCAGTTTGATAAAATCGATCAAGGTTTGTACGAGATGTCGTGATACTTACCGGCAGCCTCTCTCTGTTTGATTCAGAGCCAATCCATTCCTCTTCTCCATTGGATGGTGAAACTTTCTCGAGATACAGGAGTTTATTATTATAATTTGATCCAATCCAGTTATCCCTTCCACTTGACTGAGAACTCCAATAATTAGAAAGCATATTCGCAATTCTATTACCGACCAGACTCCCTGCCAAGTCATCTCCGGTTACCTTTCCAGTAGCATAGGACTGAACTATTACCGCATAATCACCTGTGGGAGTTGCTTCGTTTTCTCCGACCAAACCACCAACTCTGCTGTTTCCTGCTACATTACCCGTTGCGTACGACGAGTGAATGTAGAGATTTGCTCCGACAAGGCCTCCTACTATTTCATTTCCTGTTACATTTCCAGTGGAAAAAGATTCCGTAATAATACCATAACTACCTATTAGTCCTCCTACATAGTTATGGCCATTTACATTAGCTTGTGAATATGAATAATTGACCTGGTTATAACCCCCCCCCGCCAAACTGCCTACATAATTATTGCCGATTATTTGTCCTGATACTTTAGAATATTCTATCAATACACTATGGCCAGACCCAACAAGTCCGCCTACCCAGTCTCGACCATGAATATCAATATCATTTAAATGGACATGTTTAATAACAGATTCACTTGTAACTCCAAACAAACCAATATGATCATCTTCAGTGCGGTTAATTACCAGATTTGAAATAACAAAGCCCTGGCCATCATACGATCCGGAAAAAACGGAAGAACTGCTACCGATAGGGCGAAATCCTTTCCCTCCTTCCCAGTTAATCGTTACCGAAGCATCAATATCTTCCGTCTGGATAAAGT
The DNA here is from genome assembly GCA_030012235.1 of Balneolaceae bacterium ANBcel3. GTDB lineage: Bacteria > Bacteroidota > Rhodothermia > Balneolales > Natronogracilivirgulaceae > JASCXY01. The sequence goes on from JASCXY010000001.1 coordinate 44,221, forward strand.
GTTTATCCAGAAAATCCGATTCTCCGATGGCTTGAAGTTGTTCTAACGTAGCCACCTGATACGGGTTATTTTTGCTACCGTCACCTTCAGCAAATTGTGCATAGGCCGGAACACTTAACAAACAGAAACTGAAGATAAGTGATACGATGCGGCTTCTTTTAATCCAGTTATAAAAGATGTGCGTCTCTTCCATATTTACCTCTACCTGTTTTAGTGAAATGACATTATTTACTATTTTGAATATTTCCTTATTTCAGGAGCATCATCTGGCGTGTAACCTCCACATTCCCGGCCGTTAAGCGATAGATATATACACCGCTGGCTACATGCGTCCCGTCCCAGGTTACTTGATGGATCCCGGCTGGCATGACTTCGTTGGCCCGGCGAAGTTCACGGTTTTCGCGCTCCAGCTCTTTTATCCTGTCGGGATCACCGGAAAAAGAACCGCCCCTGCGGCCCTTATCATGCTTGTGATCAAGCACCATGCGTACGGCCCGTTGCCGGACCTCTGTTGAGTAACGCTTCGATCTGTTCATAATTCCAAGTTCTCAAAGATTGAAGTCTCCAGCAAACCCGGAACGGTTCAGTCTTTGATATACAAATAGCTATAGCATAGTAACCAAATCCATGTGTCATATCAAGTTTGCCTGGGTTCTGTCATTCTCTCTGCTGGTGAACGCCGTATTTCTCGCATAACTCCTTTTAACGGGCGAATTAATCTACATAGAATGATTGCGCTTGTTGTTCATAATCAAACGCACATCCCGAAGACCATGCAAAAAAACCGATCCACTCAATCAAATTGCATCTGTCCCTTTAGCCAAAACGACTTTAAAACCTCCGGTAAGATTAAACGCCTGCTCAGATGGATCCGGTCTCTTACTATACCTATTTTACGGCCTCAACAACTTCCTCTTTTCTGGCAATTCCAAGAATACCGGTCCCTTTTTTATTATTAATGCGCATATCCATCGCCATCATGCTCAAACCGGGCAGTAGAGTGAGTGCGTAATAAAACGGAAGCCAAAACAGGGTCCACATTCTGAACCTTGTAAACCAAAGCATGGGGACTTTAACCAACATGACCCATGCGGCATGGCCCCATTTTCCATACGAATAGTGAATGGCCACCGGGGTAAGTCCCGCTTCAACAAATTTTTGATTCAGCTCTTCTTTTGAATAGCCTGCGCGCGCATGTTCTTCCACAAAAAAGTCATCTTCTTCACCGGCATCCTCTTCTGAGAAATGAGAAGGCGAATGCATGATAAACAAGCCTCCGGGCCTGAGTGCCCTCCGTATATTCTTCATCACCTGAACATCTTCTTCTATGTGCTCCAGAACATCTATGCACAAAGAAAGATCGACGCTTTCTTGCGGTAATTTTTCGTTTACCAAATCCAGTTTTTCAAAGGTTACCCTCCCGGTTTTACAATCCTTTTCAAAAAACCTGGCACAATCCTCCAGATAATCTTCTTTCACATCCACGGCATGAATTACCGCATTTGAAAATGACCTTAGCAAAAAATGATCGTATTGGCCAAATCCATTGCCTGCATCCAGGATATCCCACTGCAACAGAGAAGAAAACTGTTTCCGATAGGCTTTTTTTACCGCCGAACGGACATACCAGCTGCGCAGAAAAAACATATCCAGAAGCCGGTAGAAGAGCACACGCAAAACAGGAAAACGCCTAATCCATGAGGCAAAACGGTCTTTGGTCGGATCATACGCAATTTTACTCATTTTACAACATCTCCCTGATCAACTCCGGATTCAGAAAGACGGGCCGGTGTATCAAATCCCGCCAGCTCTGATATATTGACGGGGTCCCCCTCTTTTTCTGCACGTGACTGATTGAAAATCTCTCCTAAAAATCCAATCGAGAAAAACTGAACTCCAAGAAGCAAGAATAATATTCCGAAAAGAAACAAAGGCCTGCCGGATAAATACACTTCAAAAAACAGTCGCATAACGGTCAAGTAGAGTGTAATACCTCCTCCGATCAGCAGAAACAGGGTACCTATCCCCCCAAAAAAATGCATAGGCCTTTTCATATAATGTCCGAGAAAGAGCAAGGTCACAAGATCCAGAAATCCTTTGATAAACCGCGATAACCCGAATTTGGAAACGCCGAATTCCCGGGGGTGGTGCTGGACAATTTTCTCTCCTATTTTGTTAAATCCCTGCTGTTTTGCAAGATAGGGAATGTATCGGTGCAGTTCTCCATATAATGTAATATGCTCAATAACCTCTTTTTTATAGGTTTTAAGCCCGCAATTGAAGTCGTTCAGTTTAATCCCGGTAGTAAGCGAGGTCACGCAGTTAAAAAAGCGGGAAGGTATGGTTTTGCTGATGGGATCATAGCGCTCTTTTTTCCAGCCGCTCACCAGATCCAACCCTTTGTCTTCAATTTGCTGCACCATTTGTGGGATTTCTTTCGGGTCATCCTGCAAGTCGGCATCCATCGTTGCAACATATGCCCCCCGTGCCCGCCTGAACCCTTGCTGCAACGCAGCACTTTTTCCGTAATTGCGGCGAAAACGAATTCCGAACACATTCTTACGACTGGATGAAATAGAAACTATTTTTTCCCATGATCCATCGTTCGAACCGTCATCCACCAGAATCACTTCGTACGTTCTTTTACCGTCAAAGGCTTCATCTATGCGCTGTACCAGAACGCTGAGGGATTCAACCTCGTTATATAATGGAACCACAATACTGACTTCGGGACCGCTCTCCGTCATTTTTTTTATCAATTTTTCTTGTTTATATGGCAATAAGATTGTTATAGTAAGAACAAATATCCGAAAAATGAAAAAACTCTACTATACAATTGGTGAGGTTTCTAAACAAACGGGGGTAGAACCACATATCCTGCGTTACTGGGAATCTTTATTCAGGGAATTAAACCCTTCCAAAAACCGGGCCGGGAAGAGAGTATACAAAGAAAGTGACATTGAAACGGTTCATTTGCTGAAGGATCTTATTCAGAAGAATAAGTATTCTACTGCCGGCGCAAGAAAAGCCCTGGATCGCATGAAAAAAGAACCGGATACTCAGCAGGCCAGTACCGAAATTCCGGATGCCGTGCGACAGGATCTTAAAGAAGCGCGCAACCTTCTTGAAGACCTTTTACAGAAAATATGATCTAAAACACATATTTTCGGTACCATTCTCTACACCCGTTTTCGAACAGGTATGCTTTCGGATCTTTCCGTGTCTTTAAACTTATCCGTTTATTTATGAGTACCTATCCGGCCTCCTCTTCCACTCGTTTTGGCCATTTTAAACTTTATACCATTGAAACAGGCCATTTCAGAATGGATGGCGGTGCCATCTTCGGAGTAGTTCCCAAACCCTTATGGTCAAGAGCCCGCTCGTCCGATGACAAGAACCGTTTGGCACTGACGGCCCGCTGCCTGCTGATTGAATCAGAAAAAACCGGACGCCTTTATCTGGTGGATTGCGGGAACGGCCACAAATTCAGTGAGAAACTTGTACAAATCTATGATATCGACTATTCAACCTTTACTCTTCTGGATTCTCTTTCTTCTTTTGGATATTCCCCTGAAGATATTACGGACGTCATTTTTACCCATATGCACTTTGATCACTGCGGGGGAGCCGTTGGTTCCGGTGATGGACAAAAAGAAGTTCTGACTTTCCCAAAGGCCCGCCACTGGGTTCATGAGAAACAATGGGAAAATGTGCTGCAACCGAACATACGGGAAAAAGCCAGTTATCTTGAAGAAAATATACGTCCTGTTTCCGAGTCCGGTTTACTGCACCTGACCACAGACGGCCATGTGTTTGAAGACGGGCTAACCATTCTCACTGTAAACGGTCATTCGCCCGGCCAGCAACTGCCCTATCTGACATGCGAAGGACAAACTATCCTTTTTGCAGCAGATTTATTACCTACCGTCCACCATCTGCCCCTGGCATGGGTGATGGGATTCGACACTCGTCCTCTGATTACACTGGAAGAAAAACTGCGAATTTTCAAAGAGTGCATCGATAACGATACGTTTCTTTTTTTAGAACATGATATCGAACATGAACTTATCCAAATTAAAGGAGCCCCTGAACGGCCGGAAATCGCATGGAAGGGCACTCTATCTGATCTGTGAGTATCACAGGAATGATAATCGCGAATACTAACGCCCTTATTTTTTCGTATCCTATGAACAGGCTCTTATTTGAATTGAAGGCAACCTTCCATCGATGAACGTATATACAAACATAGAACAAAAGCTTCGATCCCTTTACCGTACTCTATACCTGAAACGAATTACCAGTGCGGTACTTCTGTTCTTTTGTATTTCAGCGGTCTTCTTTCTTCTTCTGGCCAGTACTGAGTACATATTCTACTTATCAGCAGGCATTAAAAGCACTCTTCTGTTCGCCGGTATTGTCATTGCCGGGCTTTCAACTTTTATCTTCCTGCAAACACACCGGAGCCGTGGATTTATATTCTTTTACCGGAAGGTATCCGATTCCATAGGCATCTCCAGCCTGAAACACCTCCTTGACCTGCATTTAACCGATAGAAAAACGGTTTCGGCTTTAAAAAAAGCAGCGATAGAGCAAAACATCGAATCCATTCAGCAGGCCGGACTTGAAGAAAAACTATCCGATTTCCAAAAAAAACACCCCGCCCAGCTTTGGTTTCGCGGGCTGCTGGCTCTGACACTGGTCATCGCGCTTTTGCTTCCAGCTGCAAACCGTATGCTGGACGATGCCTTTCAGCGTACCCTGGTGTTCTGGGAGCATTATTCCCGGCCAAATCCATTCGAATACACGCTTGCTCCCGGTGACACTATTATGGAACAGGGACGAAGTTTTCAGGCGGTTGTAACCTTCAAAGACAGAGAGCCTGAGCAGGTGCGCCTGGGAATTCGAACCGGCCAGGAACAGGAGTTCAGGCTTCAGGGAATGTCTCGTACCAATGACCTTCAGTTTTCGTCCAGAGAAATTGATCTCTTTGAAGACATTGAGTACTATGTCGAAATGGATGGATTCCGGAGCCCGACAAAACGTATCGGAGTAGAGTTATTACCAAGGCTCCAGGATCTGGTAGTGGTAAGTATTCCCCCCTCTTATACGGGGCTTGAAAGCGACACGGCTCGTTATCCGTTTAACCGTCTGGAAGTCATCGCAGGGTCCGAAATTGAAATTCATTCTGCGGCCAATAAACCCCTCTCTTTTTTAAAGCTGATTGCTGAGGCGGAAAGTGATACGGCGTCGATTGCTGCTGATGAAGAGATCTACCATCATTTTTTGGCGGAAACAGACAGTCGATATCACTTTAAGATGCAGGATGAGCATGGCCTTCGCAACAGCAATCCCTTTCGTTTCCGAATATCGGTCACACACGACCGCGCACCATCGATAACGATATTAAGCCCTGAACGGCATGTCAACGACTTTCTTATAGAAACGGTCCCTTTGCTTTATGAGTATGAAGATGATTTTGGATTTACTTCTCTCACACTAAATTACCGGTATTACAAAGCGTTTGTGGATGTCCCGATTGAAGGCCGGGAGCATCTCTCTGTTCCGGGCAGAGCACGCGGACTCGGAGAATTTGACTGGGATATCCGGTCCTTTGAACCCGGTTCGATGGATCGTATTGAGTATTGGCTTGAAATCACTGATAACAATGCCTATTCCGGATATCAGCAATCCCGGTCAGATGTTCACATTATAGAAATTCCTTCACTCGCATCCCGGCTTTTTGAACAGGAAGAAAGAGAGGAAGAAATAGACCAGCGCTTTTCGGAAGTGGACGAAGCCTATCAGCGAATGAGAGATAATATTCAGCGTTTAAGGGACGAAATACGTATAAATCCGGACGACGACTGGGAACAGACACAAATGCTGGAAGAAATTGGAGACCAGCGAAAAGACCTTGAGCGCCAGATTGAAGAGCTTCGAAATCAGTTTGAAGAGCTAACCAGGGATATGGAAAGTCAGGATCTGATGTCAGAAGAAACCCTGAGGCAGTATCAGGAGCTGCAGCAGTTATTGGATGAGATTGACGATCCGGAGTTATTGGAACTGCTGGAAAACATGCGTCAAAACCTTCAACAGATGGATCAGAGCCAGCTTCGTCAACAGCTCGATGAGATTGAGTTTAACGAAGAGCGATATAAGGAACGGTTGCAGAGAACCATGGAGCTTTTTAAATCGCTTAGACTGCAATCCGATCTCAACAAATTGTCACGTCATCTCTCTGATCTGCAGGAACAAGAGCGCACCCTTTCAGAGTCTGAACAATACGGAAGGGAAGAGATAAACAAACAGGAAATGATTCAGGAACAGTTTCAGAAGATCATGGAACAGCTGGAGCAACTTCCTGCACAAAGTCCAAATCGGCGAATGGAGCAAATGCAGGAATTGTATGAAGAGATGCATCCTGAAATGGAACAAATCAATGAAATGCTGGATCAAAACCTCGACAAAATGAAGGATAGAGGGAGTCCACAGGACGAAATCCGCCAACAGCAGCAGAATATCAGCCAGGGTATGGAGCAGATGTCCGGTCGCCTGAATGACATGATTGATCAAATGCAGCAACAATCCATTTCGATTAATATCCAGGCGTTGCAACGAATTCTTGAAACCCTCATTCTACTATCAGAGGAACAGGAAGATATCATTCACAAAACCAACGAACTTACTGCGAACAGCCCGGGATTTGTAGAGCAGGCACGGCGGCAAAACAATGTAAACCGCCATTTTGCGACTCTTTCAGATTCCTTATACCGGGTTTCGTCTGAAATTCCACAATTTTCCAACCGTATCAACGACCGAAAACATGATATTCAAAGGCACATGGATCGTGCCCTTCAATTTCTGATTGAACGTAACCGGTCCAGGGCTTCTGCACAAGAACGCTCCGCATTAGGAGGAGTAAATGAAATGGGAACCATGCTTGCCGATCTTCTGGATCAATTGAGTCAAATGGGAGGTGGAGATGGTGAAGGTTCGATGAGCCTTCAGCAGATGATGGAGCAGATGCAGCAAATGTCGCAGGATCAACAGGAACTCAATCAGCAAATTCAGGAATTCATCAACGATATGCAGGGGGAACGCTTAACCAGGGATCACATGGAGCGTCTTGATCAAATGGCCAGACAGCAAAATGAGATTCGTGAACAGCTCCGACGCCTTCAGCAGCAAAGCGGCCGGGGTGGCGACCGCCTGATGAGTGAAATACAAAGACTGTCCGAAGAAATGGAAGACACGATTAACGACCTTCGGGGTGGAAGCACCGATGAGATCCTGGTTCAGCGACAGCAAAATATATTATCCAGAATGCTTGAAGTGGAAGAATCGGTTTATAAGCGGGATGAAGATGAAGAAGAGCGCCTGGGAGAAACCGCCGAAGACTACGAACGCCGTTCGGTACAGGAGTTGACTCTGGAAGAATTAAGGCAGCGTGTTCGTGCCGGAGTGGAGCAATCCGACTACAGCCGTTTCAATGAGGAGTACCAAAAACTTATCGAACGTTACTTTCAACTTATTGAAGAATATCTTGAGGGAAATGCCTCCTCTTCATTGAGAGCCCCTTAGGGCATCTACTTGTAAGATCCGCTGATTAACCTTTTTTGCTACTGTCAATGAACATCAATACTTCTGAAGAACGACTGAAAGCCAGAAACATTCAACCAACTGCTATGCGTTTAAGGGTATTAACCTATTTGGTTGAATCTCAAGCAGCAATTAGTCTTTCTGATCTTGAAAAAAAATTCTCGCAAGCGGACCGAACAACGCTCTTCCGCACCTTGAAGACCTATTTAGAACACGGACTGGTGCATCAAATCAACGATGCAAGCGGAACAACAAAATACGCTCTGTGTGCAGAAAACTGTACCTGTACGTATCCGGATGATATTCATCTTCATTTCTATTGTTCCTCTTGTGAGCAAACCTATTGTTTCCCTCACCTCGGGATTCCGGAATTTGACCTGCCTGAGAATTTTAAACCTGCTCGTGGCAACTTTGTGATTACCGGTCAATGTTCGTCCTGCCCTGCTTGATATTTGCACTATTGTTGCATGGATCTGTTTTATACCTTTTGATTGTTTTGAAGTAAAACAACTAAGCGTATAAACTTGATTATGAGTAACCTTCAGGAAGAAGTACATACCGATTGTGGTTGCAATGAACCGCCACAAATAAGCTCCGGAACATCCGGTTATTCAGCATATTTCAAACACTGGCCATCAGGTCTTAGTCTTGTACTGCTCCTTTCAGGATTATCCATTGACTATGTTTTTCAAAGTGCATGGTTTACAGATCCTTTTCGGCTTTTTTGGTACCTGGCAGCCTACCTCCCGGTTGCTTATCCTGTACTGAAACAAGCTGTAATTCATTTAAAAAAGGGAGATGTTTTTACCGAGTTCTTTCTGATGGGACTGGCAACTATCGGAGCATTTTACATAGGTGAGTATCCTGAAGGGGTTGCGGTGATGCTTTTTTATTCGATTGGTGAAGCTTTTCAGCTTGGAGCCGTTCAGAAAGCTCGCGCGAATATCAAAGCGTTGCTGGATGTGAGATCAGAAACAGCTCATGTAGTACGAAATAGTGCCATGACAACCGTTCATCCCAAAACGGTAGAAATCGGTGACATTATACGTGTGAAACCGGGAGAACGGGTTCCCCTGGATGGAAAATTATTACATAACAGAAGTGCATTTGATACCTCGGCATTAACAGGAGAAAGTAAGCCCCGTCATTTTGAACAAGGGGAAAATGTATTGGCAGGAATGATAAACCTGAACCAGGTCATTGAGTTGGAAGTCGGTACGTCTTACGAAAACAGTTCCATTTCAAGGATTCTGCAGATGGTTCAGGAGGCCACATCGAGAAAGGCTAAAACGGAACTCTTTATCCGGACTTTTGCAAGAGTCTATACTCCGATCGTAGTACTCCTTGCGTCACTACTGATCACACTCCCGTATTTTTTTGCCAGTCCTTATGTATTTGAAGAGTGGCTGTACCGGGGATTGGTATTTTTGGTCATATCCTGCCCGTGTGCACTGGTTATTTCCATTCCTCTTGGATACTTTGGCGGAATTGGAGCCGCATCGCACCATGGTATTTTGATCAAGGGCGGTAATTACCTTGATGCTTTGAAGGATGTAGAAACCGTCGTGTTTGATAAAACCGGAACCCTTACGCATGGTGTTTTTTCTGTTCGACAAACCCATTGGAACAGTAGTAATCCCGAAAAGACCATCTCTCTTTTATTAGCGGTCGAAAAAGGTTCGACGCACCCCATTGCCAAGGCCATTCTTGAATATTACAAGAACCATTCAGAATCATCACCTTCTGTTGAAAAACAAAAGGAAATACCCGGGATGGGAATCCTCGCTATGGTTGCCGGAAAACAGGTACACATTGGAAATGAACTGCTGATGGAGAGCGCACGTATCCCTTTGCGAAATCTGCCCGTGCAAAATGAACCCGGAACCATCGTACATATAGCTATTGATCAAGAGCACAAAGGCTTCATTGTTATTTCAGATGAAATTAAAGAGGATGCCAAAGACACTATTACCCGACTAAAAAAGCTTGGCATTAAGAATACGGTAATGTTAAGCGGTGACATACATGCAGTAGCCCAAAGTGTTGGAAATATCCTTCATATCGATCATGTTTTTGCGGAGTTGCTGCCTGATGATAAAGCAAAAAAACTGGAGGAGCTTAAAACAACTTCTAACGGTGTTGTTGCTTATGCCGGTGATGGAATCAATGATGCTCCGGTTCTTGCATTGAGCGATGTTGGAATCGCTATGGGGGCCATGGGAAGTGATGCCGCGATAGAATCGGCTGATGTTGTAATTCAGACAGATCAGCCATCAAAAATTGCAACAGCCATTCAAATTGCTAGGTCAACGCGGACGATCGTCTGGCAAAACATTGTACTGGCAATGGGAGTTAAGGCGCTATTCCTTGGATTAGGTGCCTTTGGACTTGCAACGCTCTGGGAGGCCGTTTTTGCGGATGTTGGGGTTGCTCTTTTGGCCATACTAAATGCCATTCGAATTCAAAAAATGAAATTCGAATAAATGCAATGTCACCGCTCCGGAATAAGGAGATGGACATTCATATGGACAAAGTGGTGTTTTTCTCTACTAGCAACCGGTATGCTTCGAGCACACCAACCGCAGCTTCACCCTTCATCACTTTGGAGACGCTTTTCACTTCATCGATAGCATTGGATGGAGAAAAAGGAAATCCGGCCCATTTTAAAGCCTTGATATCCCCTGAAGTATCGCCGATATACGCTATTTCTTCATTTGTGGCACCGTGTTTCTCAGCAAAATAGTGCAACCCGGACTGCTTATTGCAGGCTGAAACGATGATGTTCACTGAAACATCGGTAAAGTGTACCTCAAACTCAGGAAACGATTCCCGGATCTTTATAGAAGCCGCTTCGTACACTTCTTTGATTTCCCGGATATCCGTGTGAACCAGGCCGACATCGGTGTGTTTTGTGAACTCCGGCATCATACCCGGATACTTTGGTATCACATCGCTCAATAGCCAGGCTCTGATTTCATCAGATTTCTCTTTGATTTCCTTCGTGAAAGAGGGAGACCATGCCAGTTCGTTTGTAACGGGATGATAAAAACCACCGCCACTCTCGAAAATGATGGTATGTCGGATACCCAGCCATTGTGCAACGGCTTCGGCATACGGCTGGGGCCGGCCTGTACATAAACTAAGAGCAGGGATCATCTCATTATCCTTACTCTCCAGTTGCAATTGGCGGATCGCGGTGATCGCTCCCCAGTCCGGTGTTTTAAATGGATACGTTACACAACCGTCCAAATCTAAAATAAAAAAACGAACCATAGACCTACTTTGTACCTGTTTTTCTGTATCCGGGTATCAGCAAGACCGCTATAAAACAAAGCAGTCCCAAAAATGCCGGAAATGAATATTTATTTTGATAGCGGGTAATCTCCTCCCTTGCAAACGTTGTTCTCTCAAGATGCTGCAACTGCCGGATAAAACCTTCGATATTATGTGCCGTTCGGCTGATTTCATAATACTGTCCCCCTGAATTTTCAGCAAGTTCCCGAAGTACGCCCGGGTGAAGCCGTGTTGTTACAACCTGTCCCTGCCGGTCACGGTGAAAGTCATCCAACTCTCCTGTTTCGGGATTAAACCGGGGGATGGTTCCTCCCTCTTCTGTACCTATCCCAACCGTAAATACATACACATCCAGATCCTGCAGATCCTGATAGGCTGCTGCATAACGGTCAAAATGATCCTCTCCATCGGAAAACACCAAAAGGATGCGGGCAGGAACCCTTGATTCGGGCTGATTTTCATACGAACGAATGGAAGAGGTAAAGGCATTAACCGCTTCTCTGAACATAGGAGCAAAGTCTGTTGTCGTCGAAGGCATAATATCCGGTTCAGCAATATCCAGAAACATGCGGACAGCAGAATAATCATTGGTCAACGGGCAATGCAACATGGCCTGACCGGTAAATATAATCAAACCCACCCGATCATTCCGGAGATGATCCAGCATTCGGTGTATCTCAAACTTAGCCTTTTCAAGCCTGTTTGGCCGGACATCTTCCGCTTTCATACTCAGGGACAAATCGAGTGCAACCAATATGTCGAGTTGTTCTCTCCGTACCTCACGAACTTCCGTTCCGATTTTGGGTCCTGCCAATGCAACCACCATAAAAAAGAAGCCCGCATAAAACAAATACTCTTTCCACCGAAAGGCTTTGTCCCACCGTTCTGAAAAAAGATGGCGAAATAACCCATCCGAAAAAAAACGCTTCCTTCTTTGGCGAATATAATCACCTGCCACCCGGTTAATGCCATACATAACAGGGATCAAAAGCAAAAGCCATAAGTATAATACGTTATCCCAAATCATGCGTTTATCAATACAATCTGTATATCCATCAAGTTATTACCGGTTGGCCCGGTCACCATCGTGTTACCTGATTTATTCAAAAAGGTCCACGAATCGTTATTTTCCAGAGATGGCCCGGGATCCAGGCCCTCCGAGAACCAGTGTGTACAACTTTGCCCGTTTACGACAGCACCGGCGGCTTCCGTCTCGCCATCTCTTCCATCGGTGCCGGCACTCAGACATGTGATATAGTGGTTTCCGTCCAATAAAATACCCGCTTGTAATGCCAATTCCTGGTTTCTGCCACCTTTTCCGGTTCCTTTCACCGTAACCGTGGTTTCACCATAATATACGAGCGCTGCCGGGAGTACTTCTTTTTGCCTGACGCGAAGAGCTTCTTTGACAATATCCATTGCCACCTCTCTGCTCTCCCCCGTAAGGAAAGAATCATGAATCCGGGAGTGATATCCTAACAAACGTGCTTCGTACCGGATTATTCGTGCCAGATGTCCGGCACTCGCCAAAATAGTAACATGGGGCTTCTGTTGCTTGTTTTTTTCTCCCGTTTCTGAAAAAATCTTTGCTTTGCGAGTATCCAGAAACTTCTGCATGCGCCGGGGAAGCTCTTTTTCCAGGCCATACCTGTTCAAAAGTTGTTTGATTTCAGTGATATCAACGCTGACTTCAAGAAGCGGGGCACTGCCAATCACCGTCGGATCATCTTCCGGCACATCCGAAATCGTAAGCATTTCAATGGTTTTCGCTGGAAAATAACGCCTCAACTTACCTCCCTTTATTCCCGAAAAAAAGGTACGAATTCGATTCATGGCACGAATCGGTGCACCGGATCTTAAAATGGCATGATACAGCTCCTGAACATCTTCCAGTTCCAGTTCACCGGTGGGCAGACATAACAATGAAGACGTACCGCCACTTAAAAGGTAGAGAATCAGGTCCTTCGGCTTTGTTTCGGAAGCTTCTTCAATCATTCGTCCGGCCGCCTTCACTGAGTTCTCATCGGGAACCGGATGTGCTGCTTCCATTTGCTCAATCTTATTCAGCGGCAGTGAGCATCCATATGGACAAACAATACATCCACCAGCGATCTTATCCCCGAGTATATCCTCCAATTTTTTAGCCATAACTGCAGCTGCTTTGCCTGATCCGAATACAAAAATCCTGCCCGTTCGATTCAGGTCATAGCTTCGGCTTTCTATAAACAAGCGGCCTGAATCCATACGAACCTTTTTATCCAGCACATACCCCGGGTCCATTTTTTTCAGTCCCGTGAAAAAAAGGTGCTGAATATCTCTGTGCTGTTGTTCGTAGATTTTCATATCGTAGCTCTATAATCGATTTGCTGCAGCTATGGTTGTACTCAATATACCATCTGAATTTGAAAACAGCTCAAAGGTTTGCTAAGAACCACAAAACGCAATAAACCCCTGACCAAATGAATTCATTCGATACGGAGTTTTTTGTAAACGGCGTTTATCCTTTCGCTGTTTGTTTAGTATCTTGTCCGCTGATATTACCATCGATGCAACATCCAACATTTTTAAAACAAGATCCGGTTTAACTATCGGAAGATCGCCTGCAATTATGCAAGATATCCAGATTTACAATACGCTCACCCGAAAAAAAGAAGTATTTAAGCCTCAAAGAGAAGGGTTTGTTGGCATGTATGTATGCGGACCTACCGTGTACGGTGACCCCCATCTTGGCCACGCAAAAAGCTATATCTCCTTTGATGTTGTCGTTCGTTATTTCCGTTTTAAAGGTTATAAAGTCCGCTATGTGCAGAATATTACCGATGTGGGCCATTTGACCGATGATGCCGATGAAGGGGAAGACAAAATGGCGAAACAATCTCGTCTGGAGC
>JASCXY010000010.1 GCA_030012235.1 Balneolaceae bacterium ANBcel3
GTCCCATAGCGCGGGATTATCATGTACAAAACATCCCGTCGATGTTCCTGCTGGACCGCAACCATGAGATTTTGCTGCGCCCCAATTCTGTGGAACAGATGGATGCCTGGGTGGACTGGAATCTGGTGCAGAGCAAGCTCGAGCGTTGAACTGCCCATAGACGAGGTCTCAACCACTGTAGCTTGAAATCAAACTGCCATTCTGGTCATTCCTCTAAAAACTGTCCAAGCAAGCCGGATCACATCATTGTCTGGTGGTATTCTTCTGAGTCCAGTTCTACTCTCGGCTGGAGCTGGGGTTGACCAGATCCCAATGCTATGTCAGTAGATACGGCTATCAGGTACTCAGAGACTCTGTACGTGGCATCTTTTGACTTGGTGGTAGAACCATTATGGGTTCTGTGTGGATAGGCAGATGATATGGTCGCGGATCAGGCGGATACGTTTTGTTTAACGTCTCTGAAGTAATTGTTGAAGTAATGATGAGACCCAATAGGCATTCGAAAATTCCGGTAACGTTGCTTTCACCGGTTGTATGTTTACAAAATTCAAGTTGCCTTAATGGGTCTCATTCGGTTTCATTTTGTTTACGAAACGTAAAAATCAGTTATCACCTGAAAGCTGTTCTAACCGTTGATTCATTTCTTCAAAAGCCTCCGACTCACGAAATCTGGTATACAACTCCTCTTCCATGGAGAGAGAATTTTCCAATTGACTTCGGGCATCGCCTACGGGTAATTGGTATAGTATAAATGCTTCGTATCTTCCTGTATCATGATTGACTACAAAATCACGTTGAGCTACTGAACCACCACGAAGTTCCTGTTGTGTGATCGTTCGAGTAACATTCGTCCAGGCTTCACGATAATTGGATTCCTCACCGGAAGTAATTTCTTCTTCGAATAACTTCTGCATACCCTCTACCATAGTTTCAAGCTTCGCAGCCATTGCCCCCTGAGCACTGACACGTGCTTGATCACTGGCTGTTCCCCGTCTTTGCGATTCTGCTTCACCAATGGTATACAAATACTCTGAATTATCCGCAGGAGGACTCAAATACCAATCCGGGAGATTGGGCTCAGCGTCCTCTATGGCGGAGGTAGAACTGCAAGCACTGGCAATTATTACAATTGAAGCCAGTAAAAATATTGAATTGAACTTACTATGTCTCATAGATAACAGATTTTTGTGAATGTTTTAGGTTTAAAAAAATACGGAAACGCTTGTTGATGACCAGTTAATACAATTTGTTTTTAATACTAATTGTATAGTTTTAGTAACAAAAAAAGCTGGCTTCTTTATCTCGTTTGTGGAGTAAGGTTATTCATTATAAAGCAATATTTTATCATTTAAAAATAGGCTCTAAACTGAATTGTCTGAAGGGCTTCATCTTACCACACTTGTTGGATTTATACTAACCGGTATAACCTGTGCCATTCAATCACAAGCGGACTGGTATTTCCAAGTCCCAAAAGCACCTTCACAGTGATCAAGATGAGTGAAGCGCGCGTATCCAAGGTTTTCAATGAATACAAGAAACTTGTGTCCTGTTTGCCCAAGGATCTTTGTATGCACGGAGTCCGGCACTCATGCGGAACAGAACTACATCGTCTGGGAATGGATATTATGGATATCGGAAAATTCCTGGGAAACAGTCTGGAAGTCACGAAGATCTATGTTCAAACTAATGAGATTGACTTGCAGAAGAAGCTCAAGGATTTGAATTAAAAACGAATCATGATGGGTTTGATGAAATCGTTCTTTTTGTCAAAATGTGAATAAAATTGGTTAGACTAGTGGTAAAAATAAGTGATATGATTTAGAGGCGAATATAAAGTGGAGTGAGCTCAATAATTGATATTTAAAGAGGCAAAATCCTTTTTTTTGCTTTCTTTGATCAATTTTAGATAGTATTATAATTTATTAATGACTATCTCTCAGCCAAGATATTTCTATGCAAGCATTTGATATCCATAAGTCTATTATTGACGAGTACAAGAGTTATATTAAAAGTTTCAATGTCATCAGGGACCAAGAGATCAGACGCAAGGTAGAAGATGCGTTTGAAAAGGACGAATACCTGCCCGAGCCGCTCTTACAATTTAACCCATCTTATTCCGAGGGTGCATCGTTTGACCAGCTTGAAACTGAACAGGTGATTGATCCCGGCATAAAAAAATTGTTTGGCAATTTCACTCTTTACAAGCATCAGGAGCAGGCCATTTGTCTGGGGACAGACCATCACAGTTTTATCGTAACCTCTGGCACGGGTTCTGGTAAGTCACTGACGTTCATGGCCACTATCTTCGACCGGATATTACGATCAGAAAAAAAGAAAGGTGTAAAAGCCATTCTCGTCTACCCAATGAATGCTCTGATTAACTCACAGTTCGATGAAATAGGAAAATTTGATTCAGGCAAAGGTGACTTTCCGATTACTTATGCCAAATATACCGGCCAGGAAGATGAAGAAGCCCGACAACGGGTTGAAGTTGAGGAACCGGATATTATTTTGACCAACTACATGATGCTCGAGTTGATCATGACGCGGGCTAAAGAGCAAAAAATCCGGGAATCGATCAGCGAAAATCTGCAATTTCTTGTATTTGATGAGTTACATACCTATCGCGGGCGACAAGGTTCGGATGTTGGAATGCTCATTCGTCGCATAAAAAACCTTGCAAACCAACGCGTGCAATGCATTGGCACCTCGGCAACAATGGCAACTACAGAAGATGGTACCGATGAAAAAGAAGCAGTGGCCGAAGTGGCATCTAAAATTTTTGGTGAAACATTCACTACCGATCAAATCATCGATGAAACACTAACTACATCAACCCAATATTCCGGTAACCTTCCCGGTCGCATAGAGCTTTCTGAAGTCATCAGCCGTGGAGTAGAAATCGATTGGAATGCAGATCGTTTCAGGGTCCATCCGTTAGCGATATGGTTGGAAAATAAAATCGCACTAAGCAGAGTTCGATTGAATAATGATTCTGAGCACGAAAACATCAAAAGAAATAAACCGAGTAGACTTTCGGAAATCTGCCGGCAACTATCGGAGGATTCCGGTCATGATGATCTTACCTGTGAAAAGGCACTTAAAGAGCTGTTCCAATGGGCGGAACGGCTGAATATGCAGCATGATAACAAACGTTCTTCATTCCTCCCACTTAAAATTCATCAGTTCATATCACAGACCGGTAATGTCTATGTAACCCTTGAGGATCGGGAAACACGCAAAATCACACTTAGTGATGGACGCTATATCAAAGATGAAGAAGAGGAGAAATTCATCTTTCCCGTACTTTTTAGCCGTCATTCCGGGTTTGATTTTATATGCGTGCATACGGATTTCGAAAACAGTCAGTTTGTTCCACGCGATCCCCAGGATGTGCCACCACGCATTACCAAGTCGGAGTTGAAAGGCAACAGAGAACAAGGAATAAAAGCGAAAAAACTCATTAAGGAGGACTTTGAAGCCGGATATTTGCTGATACCGGAAGATAACGAAGATATCTGGTCGGATGAGATGATTGAGTCACTCCCGCAGACCTGGCTCAAACAGAAAAAGCATACTATAGAACTGGATCCTTATTATCAGCACCAACTTCCCCGTCAGGTTTATGTGGATAAGCAAGGGTATTTTTCAGAGCAGCCTGGAAATGGTATTAAAGCCTGGTTTATTTCTGCTCCATTGGTGATGGATCCAACATCAGGTATGATCTTTGATCCACGTACCAAAGAGAATACCAAGTTGATGAAAATTGGGAGCGTTGGAAGAAGTACAGCAACGACTATATCCACATTCAGTATTCTGAAAGGCCAACACGATCAAAAGGTTGCCAGGCAAGAGCAGAAGGTGATAAGCTTCACTGATAATCGACAGGATGCCTCACTGCAAACGGGTCATTTTAATGACTTTTTGATGGTGGGGCGACTCCGATCTGCTATTTATCAAACCCTGCGTAACAATTCCGATCGATCCCTGTCTATTGAAAAACTAATTACTGGTGTATTTAATAATCTTGATTTATCTGAGGAAGAATATGCAAGAAATCCAACGGATCCGGAGTTCGCTGAATTCGGTGGGAGTGATAATCAGGATGCACTTAAAGACTATTTAACCATTAGGGTGTTGTATGATCTTCGTCGCGGTTGGCGATATAACACCCCTAATCTTGAGCAATGCGGGTTACTTAAAGTTGATTATGAGCATCTTGGAAAACTTGCTGAAACGGATAAGTTTTTTTCGGATATCGATTTATTTGATGGTTTGTCCAGTGAAAAGCGGGAAGAGGTGTTGTATCAGATCCTGAATTTTTTCCGAAGTTCGTACGCATTCGATTATTACAAAGTGGATGAGAAGAATATCCATGAGCTTCAGGAATGGCTTCGCAGTAAATTGCACGAGGACAAAATCTGGTCTTTGGACCGGGATGAACGCATAGAGGTTCCACGGTGGATGGTTGTCAAGAATCTCGGGCGAACTCCCAGGGATTTGTTCACTTCCAGTATAGGATCAAGCAGTAATCTCGGTAAGTATATTAAGCGATTGATGCAGCTGCATCTGCAATACAATCCATCTGGCGAGGAGTTAACTGCAACCATTCGACAGATCTGCAAGCTCTTGGCAAAAGCACAGTTTTTGGCAAATACGACTCTAAAGGGAAGTAATGCAGAAGATGAAGGATACCGACTCCGTCTGGATAAAGTGCTCTGGAAAATTGGTGATGGACAAACAGTGATTCCTGATAATGTTCGTACAGTTAGTATTAAGGAACAAGAAATTCAACCAAACGCCTATTTCCGCAGCTTTTATCAGCAGGACTTTAAACGTTTCGAAAAATACTTCCTGGCTTCAGAGCATACGGGACAGGTGAACAAGGAAGATCGCATTGACCGTGAAGAGAAGTTTCGAAATGGTGATATATCAGCTCTGTATTGTTCACCAACTATGGAGCTTGGTATCGACATTGCCTCTTTGAATATTGTACATATGCGCAATGTGCCACCTAATCCGGCCAATTATGCCCAGCGGAGTGGTCGTGCTGGAAGAAGTGGCCAGGCTGCCCTGGTGTTTGCCTATTGTTCGGCGACGTCACCTCACGACCGTCAATTTTTTCAACAGCCCCTTCAGATGGTTTCCGGAACGGTCATGGCACCAAAGCTCGATCTGCTTAATGAAGAACTTATAGAAAGCCATTTTAATGCTTTCATGCTCCGTGAAATCAATCTTTTCGAAATGAAGGATTCTATCAAAGGAGTGATAGATATTAATAACGTGGCGGAATTGCCGCTTCTGGAAACGGTAAAGGAAAAAATACAAAATGCAGTTGAACATCATGGTCAGGAATGGGTCGAGCAGTATACCGAGTCTCTCGCTGATTTTATGGAACAATTGAATCAAACCGACTGGTTTAACCGGGACTGGCTTGAGGAACGTGTTCGCTTGTTTTACAATAATTTCGATCGTGCGTTTGATCGTTGGCGCCGTATTTTCCGGGCCTCAACTGAGATGCTACATCAAGGGCAGAGTATCCTGCGAGATCCCACTTTTGCTTCTACCAGCCGTGAAGCACGAGATGCGAAACGCCAGGAGGCCATTGCACTTCAACAGAGGGATGTACTCCTTAATACACAAAAAGATGGTAGCACAAGCCAATCTGAGTTTTATTTGTTCAGATATCTTGCCTCGGAAGGGTTTTTGCCGGGATACAATTTCACAAGACTGCCCGTGCGATCTTATGTTGGCAAACGCAGTTCTGAAAATGGACAGTTTGTGTCGCGACCAAGGTTTGTCGGACTTCGTGAATTTGGCCCAGGCAATATAATCTATCATAACGGTGGAAAATACCGGATTTCACGAATGAAGCTGACCGAAGGTGATTATCGAAATCACCGTATCAAGGTATCTACAGATACCGGCTATGCCTGGCTGCATGATGAAGGCAAAGGGGTGAATCATGATCCCATAACGGGGCAACATCTAAAAGTGAACCATAATTGTCTGGTTAATGAAAGGCTACTTAATTTGGTCGAGACTGAAGCTGTACCTGTTGAACGTATTTCTTGTGAAGAAGAAGAGCGTATGTCAACCGGTTATGACATTGAGCAATATTTCTCATTCCCAAAGGGAATGGACAGTACTACACGGAACACATTGAAAGCCTCAGGTCATGATCTGTTGAATCTGACATATTGTAAAGCGGCTCGTCTCATTCAGGTAAACCGGCGATGGAAACGCTCAAAGGATGAGGAAGATGGTTTTGTTATTGGGAAGACTTCAGGCGTATGGCTCCGAAAAAAGGAGTTGGAAAGTGAGAACCGGGAAGATGACCCGGCAATGACGGTACATCTTTATACGACCAATACGGCCGATTCTCTTTACATTCAACCGGTGGAAAATCTCGAGCTGGATGAAGCCGGAGTGATTTCACTTAGCTACGCATTGAAACGTGCCATTCAAAATATTTTTCAAATAGAAGAATCTGAACTTGCAGTATGGTTCCTGGGGCATGAAGATTCCCGTAATATTCTTCTTTATGAGTCTGCCGAGGGTAGCCTTGGCGTTCTTTCCGAGCTTGTCGGAAACCCAAAACGACTTCGCAGTGTATTTACTGAAGCCATTAGAATATGTCATTATGATCCAGACTCCTTTGAAGACCAGGAACCTGATTTCCCAAGAGCCACATACGATGATTTGTTATCCTATTACAATCAGCGTCACCATCATCAACTTGATCGCCATGAAGCAGTAAAAGCATTACGACAGTTGATTAACTGCGAGTCAGATGTTGCCCGGGGCAAAGCAACAGGTTTCTCATCACGTGAAGAGCAATACCAATACCTTTGTGAACATTATGACCAAAGCTCTGATCTCGAAAAGCAACTGATAGATTACCTGTATAAAAAAGGATATCGCCTTCCGGATATTGCGCAGTTGGATTTATCCCAGGTAACCGGCCATTATATCAGTGCTGATTTCGTCTATATGGAAAACGATGAGCACACTTTTGTTTTTTGCGATGGAAGTGTCCATGATCAGTCAGAAGTACAGAAAAAGGATCAGCATGTTCGGCAGATTCTGAGGGATGCCGGCCATGATGTAATTGAATTACATTATACCGAGAAGTTTGAAGAGCTGGTCCTGCGCCGGAAGGATGTATTTCGGAAAGTAGTGTGAAATAAGGTGTTTTCTGTTTTTATAATTACAATCATTTATTGATGAGATAGTATCATATGCCAACCATGGAAAAACCATCGCCAGGAAAACTGATTCACCTGCGCGATCGAGAATGGGTAGTTCTGCCTTCTGATGATCCGGACGTATTGATGGTTCGCCCTCTTGGGGGATCTCAGGATGAAACAACCGGAATTTATCTACCTCTTGCCGTTGAAGAGGATCGTTGGCAGGATGCCAAGTTTCCCGAACCCGGTCCCGATGATATTGATGATTTTGAAACAGCCCGGATGCTATTCGATGCTGCCCGGTTGTCATTCCGCAATGCGAGCGGCCCGTTTCGATGCATGGGTAAGCTTTCTTTCCGGCCTCGGTCTTATCAGGTTGTACCCCTTGTGATGTCACTGAAGCAGGAAGTGACCCGTTTGTTGATAGCTGACGATGTGGGTATAGGTAAGACCATTGAGGCGCTCATGATTTTAAAGGAAATGATGGAGCGTGGTGAAATAAAGCGTTTCGCGGTGATCTGCCTTCCGCATTTGTGCGAGCAATGGCAAAAGGAACTGAAGGACAAGCTGGATATTGATGCTGAAATCATCCGGTCCAGCACCGTCGCCCGTCTGGAACGCAAACTCCCCGATGATCGAAGTGTGTTTCATCACGTACCTTATCAGGTTATCTCTATTGACTATATCAAGTCGGACCGTCGCAAGCCGTTGTTTCTGAATGACTGCCCGGAACTGGTTATTCTTGATGAGGCGCATACATGTGCACGTCCGGCACAGGCGGAATCGGTTGTCCAGCAACAACGGCATCACTTGATGCACAAAGTGGCTGCTGATCCAAATCGGCACATGGTTTTTCTTACAGCTACACCGCACAGTGGTAAAGATCCGGAGTTTCTCTCACTCCTCGGATTGCTCAACAAGGATCTGGAGTCCCTGGAACTTGATAAACTGGATCAGAGTCGGCGGCGGCGAATAGCCCGACATTTCATTCAGCGTAAAAGAGAAAGCATTAAGCGCTGGCTTAATGAGGATACCCCTTTCCCCGATCGTGACTCTAAAGAGGTGGCTTATAAATTGAGCTCTGAATACCAGGACTTCTTTATGGATATCCACGCCTTTGCACGGGGACTTACTAATGAATCCGAAAAAAAAGGTGGGCCTTTGGGCAAGTACTGGGCGGCACTGGCTCTGCTTCGGGGTATCATGTCGAGTCCTGCCGCCGGTTATGAAATGCTTAAAGGTCGCATCCAGAGGAAAACGGTAGAATTGTCCAATCAGGAGAATGGGGATCAGAACAGAGAGGAAAACCCGGTCCTGAAGGCTGAAGCCGCTGAGTCGGATTCGGTTATGCTTGGTTTGTTGGAAAACGCCGATTTCAGTGCCTCGGAATTGGATAGTTTGCGGAAGTTTGCACGTAGTATCCAGCAATTATATGGAATAAAGAAGGATTACAAAGTTGGTTCAGCATCGCGAACGATAAAAAGCTGGGTTAGCGAAGGGTATCAGCCGATTGTGTTCTGCAAGTATATTGCTACCGCACATTATGTTGGTGAAGTTCTGGCAAAAGAATTGCCCCAAAAAGTGGATGTTCAGGTGGTTACCTCAGAACTGGCGGATGAACAGCGTCGTGAGGTTGTTGAAGCCATGGGAGATTCGCCACATCGAGTACTTGTGGCTACCGATTGTTTAAGT
Source organism: Balneolaceae bacterium ANBcel3 (assembly GCA_030012235.1). Taxonomy (GTDB): domain Bacteria; phylum Bacteroidota; class Rhodothermia; order Balneolales; family Natronogracilivirgulaceae; genus JASCXY01. Next base: position 8,883 of record JASCXY010000010.1, read on the forward strand.
GAAGGCATCAATTTGCAGCAGTTATTCAATGCTGTCTTGCATTATGACTTACCCTGGAATCCCAACCGCATTGAACAGCGAGAGGGCCGTGTGGATCGTTTTGGACAACCTCGTAAAATGGTGAAAACCCAGCTATTGTGGGGAGAGGATAATCCTATTGACAGTATTGTACTTAAGGTGCTGATTAAAAAGGTTCGAGATATCCAACGGGCGATCGGTGTAGCCATCAACTTGGGTGAGGATAACGAATCGATAATGAACGCCGTACTTAAAGAGGTTCTGCTCGATCCCCAAAAGGCGATGCAGGCTTCTCAGCTTCAGATCGAGTTCGATGACGGTATTTCCCAGGCCGATCAACAAATAACCAATGAGCTGGAACAAGCCCGGAAAAAAGCTGAAAACTTGCGAAGTATTTTTGCTCATGAAAGTATTCCTCCGAAAGAAATTGAGGCGGATCTGAAGGCTGTGGATGAGGCGATTGGCGATGTGGAATCCGTTCAGAGCCTGGTGACATATGGTATCAGCCATCTGGGAGGTTCCGTAAAGCATACTGATGACGGACATATCGCATTTATTCGAAATCTGCCTCCTCATTTGAAAGAAGCATTGAATACTGAGGACAAAAAAGCAATCAGTTTTGAATCCCCTACGCCAGAAGGCTATCAGTACATCGGGCGGAATCACAGTTTTACTGAGCATTTGTGTCAGATGCTGATGGCTCTGGCTTTTGAACAAAAAGACTCCTACCGCCGTATGGCACGTGCATCAGTCATTCGCACCTCCATGGTTGAGCGGAAAACGACCCTGGTGCAATTTCGCGTTCGCAATGTGATCAAGGAAGTCAAAACCAAATCCCAGCATATTTCCGAGGAGATGTATCTCTGGGGATTTGAGGGGGTTCGGCCCAACGGCTCCACACTTACGTATGACCATTGCAAGAAGCTACTGTTTCAGGCTGAAAGTCAGTCGGGACTCCGCTTGGAACGGCAAAAACAGGAATTGAATGATCAACTTACGGTTTTTGACGACTGCCGGTCTACTTTCCGGAAAATGGCCGAGGAACGTGCTGAAGAATTGGTGGAAGCTCACAGTCGGTTTAAGGAACTGGTGGGTGGAAAACGATATGAAGCGGTTTATCCGGTACTGCCTCCAGATGTTATGGGTATATATGTATTTCTACCGGTGCCACAAACTTTATAACAGTCCTTCCTGAAAACATTTATATAAAAGTGTAATCCATGCAGTTTACCAGTATTACCATACAGGGCAATATTCTCAGTCGGGAGATCCTGGAAAAAATCACTCGTGAGGACATTGATCACCAGGATCCCGGGTCTTTTGGTTTTGAAAAGAAGGACAGGGTGCGTGATGAGGTGGGACTAGCCTGGGCATCGGTGAAAGACTACTGGCATATTTTTAATCGCAGGCGAGAACGTTTAAAGGAAACCGATACCGGAACGACCGAGACACGAAATCTCTGGATGATTCCATTTTTGACGGAGTTGGGATATACGGTGGAGAAAAGCAGCGCCGAGGTGCTGGAAGGCAAGACCTACGCCGTCAGTCATCGAGCCGTCAAACGAGATGGTTTCCCGGTTCATATTGTGGGATGTCAGCAAAAGCTGGACAGCAAGGATGCCCTCACCCAAACGCGGCTATCTTCCCATGCTTTGGTCCAGGAGTATTTGAATCGCAATGAGGAGCATCTGTATGCACTGGTAACCAACGGACAGCGAGTTCGTCTTCTTCGCAATGCCAATCGTTTATCGAAACTGGCCTATCTGGAATTTGATCTGGAAAAGATCTTCGAGGAAGAGCTGTTTTCGGAGTTTGCCTTGCTTTTCCGGTTGCTTCACGTGACCCGGATGCCGCAGAAGCGTGGAGAAGGGGAAGCATCAATCATCGAGTTTTATCATCAGGAGTCTATTGCTACCGGCGACCGTATCCGTGAAAAATTGCGATTTGCGGTCAAGGAGTCATTAAAACAGTTGGGCAATGGCCTGATTCGCCATCCTGCTAATTCGGATTTTGCTGAAGCAGTTGGTAGTGGTGCGGTAAGTCCACAGGAGTATTATAACAAGCTTCTTCGGACGATATACCGTATGTTATTTTTGATCGTCATTGAAGAGCGTAATCTGGTTTTTCCACAAGATGTTGAGGACAAAAAGGAGGTAGACCGTTTCCGAAAGCTCTATGAACAATTTTACAGTATAGAACGATTGCGTGGTCTTGCATCACGAAAGTTGTTTGTAGAAGGAGAAAAGTCGGACATTTGGGAGGGACTGAAGGCAACATTTCGTTTGTTTGAGCCGGTAGGTAAAGGCCAAATGATGGGCATTCAGCCGCTTGGGGGCAATTTATTCTACACGAACGGTCTGGAGGTGGGGGAGGATTGGAATCTGTATGATCTTAAACTGAATAACCGGACGCTGCTGGAAGTGATTGCCAATTTGACCATTACCGAAACCGAGGAAGGGCAGCGAACCAGGGTCAATTATAATGATCTTGATGTAGAAGAGTTGGGATCGATTTATGAAGGACTTTTAGAACTGCATCCGGTGTTTTATCCCAATGGTAATAAGTCGGTGTTCGGATTTACCGAGGGTTCGGAGCGAAAGACGACGGGTTCCTATTATACGCGTCATGATCTGGTGCAGCAGCTCATTAAAACCTCGCTCATACCGGTTATTGAAGAGCGATTGGATAAGGCTTCCGACAGGCAGGCTAAGGAAGAGGTGTTGCTGGGTATCCGTGTCTGCGATCCGGCGGCGGGGTCCGGACACTTTCTGCTTGCTGCGGCCAGAGAACTGGCGTTTGCGCTGGCCGTCGTGCGGTCCGGTGAGGAAAACCCCGGAGATGACTGGGTGCTTCCCGCAAGGCGTGATGTGATCCGCAACTGCATCTACGGGGTGGATAAAAACCCGCCTGCTGTGGAATTGTGCCGGCTCTCGTTGTGGCTTGAGAGTCACAACAGTGGTAAGCCGCTCAGCTTTCTGGAGCATAAGATTCGTTGTGGAGATTCACTGGTGGGGATAGACCGTATGGATTGGATATCCGAATTGATTCCCGAGGGAGCCTTCAAACCTGTAAGTGGAGATGAGAAGCGTATTGCGAGCGGATACAAAAAACAGAATAAGCTCTATCTGGACAAATGGCAGGCTAATCTTTTTCAGCAAAATCAGCAGTTGACAGAGGATCATGAGCAACTGGCTGAACAGGCCGAGGAACTGAATCGACAGGCCGAAGAAAGCATTCAGGCGATTCAGAAAAAAGAAGAAACTTATGAGAGCATTCGCTCAGGCCGTACCTGGATGCGTGAGTGGACGGCAGCCAATTTATATACCCATGCCTTCTTCCAGCGATACACAGAAGAGGAACATAGGAGCGGGTTGATTACCTCAGAGACGCTGGATATGTTCCTGAGGTCGAAAGGCTCTTATAATGCCAGGCTCGAGGGAAAGGCCAATGCGGCAGCACTGCACAATGGATATTTTCATTGGCCGCTGGAATTCCCGGAAGTATTTCAGCAGGGTGGTTTTGATGTGATGCTGGCCAATCCACCATGGGAGCGTATCAAACTTCAGGAAAAAGAGTTTTTTGCCACCCGCAGTGATGCGATTGCCAATGCACCAAATAAAGCGGCACGCGAACGCATCATTAAAAAGCTCTCTCAAATAGAACCCGAGCTTTATGAGGATTATCAGTCGGCCTTGCAGAAGGCCGAAGCATCATCACGCTTTATTCGTGGGAGTGGGCGATTTGAATTGACAAGTGGTGGGGACATTAACACCTACTCTATCTTTGCCGAGCTGATCAAAAACAGTACAAATGATCAGGGCCGGGCCGGTTTTATTGTGCCTACTGGTATTGCCACCGATAATACAAACAGACACTATTTTGCTTCCCTTATTGAGGAACACCGGCTGGTGTCGTTATATGATTTCGAGAATAGGAAGAAGATATTCCCATCGGTGGACAGTCGTTACAAATTTTCTCTTTTGGCTTTAGGACAGCCCGATCCGGCTAGAAAGCCGCAGTTTGGATTCTTTTTGCATGATGTGCTGGACTTACAGGATCACCGGCGGGTATTTGAACTCAGTAAACAGGATTTCTTGAACATTAATCCGAATACCAAGACGACCCCGATTTTCCGAACGCGTCAGGACGCCGAACTAACGGCCAAAATCTACAGTCGGGTGCCGGTTCTGATCAATGAGGAGAAAAATCAAAATCAATGGGGAATCAAGTTCAGTACGATGTTTCACATGAGCAATGATTCCCATCTCTTCAAGACCCGGGATGAGCTGGAGGGAAGGGGATTTCAGTTGATGGGCAATCGGTTTATTCGTGGTGAGGAGATATGGCTGCCGCTGTATGAAAGCAAGATGATTTGGCATTATGATCATCGGTTAGGAAGCTACGAAGGGGTGACCAGTCGTAGCAGCACCCATATTAAGAGGCCAACCAAAGAAGAATACCAAGATCCATGTTATCAGATACTACCCTGGTACTGGGTACGCAAAGATGACGTGGATCAGTTGACCGACAGAAAATGGTTTTTGGGGTTTCGGGATATCACGAATAGTACGAATGAGAGAACAGTTATATCGTCATTCACGGGTCTTGTTGCAATCGGACATACACAGCCACTAATTATTATTGAAAATTCTCTTGAAAGCCTTTTTCTGAATGCAATCCTTTCAACCATTACTTTTGATTACATTGCGAGACAGAAAGTTGGTGGCACTCATCTAACTTATAACTATCTAAGACAACTACCTGTCCTGAGAAGTGCTCATATTAATAAGGTGTATGCGCTTGCATTTGAAATGATTTATACATCTTGGGATATTAAAGCAGTTGCTGATGATGTATGGCGAGAAGCAGACGATGGGCTTCGTCATGCCATTCAAAAACAATGGGATGAAAACAAATTAGAAACGGGAGGGTATGAATGGATGCCTCCTAATTGGAAAGATGCGTATCCTGAAATTGATTGGGATCCGGAGCAGAATGGTGGATGCCCATTTCCGCCTTTTAAATGGGATAACAATCGCAGGGTACTAATACGGGCCGAGCTGGATGCCTCTTTTGCTCTATTGTATGGTCTTGAGCGAGATGAGTTACGATATATCCTTGATCCGCAGGAAGTATATGGTGAAGAATTTCCCGGTGAGACATTTCGGGTTCTGAAAGAGAAAGAAATTCGGAATTTCGGAGAATTCCGGACTAAGAAATTGGTTTTGGAGGCCTGGGATCGATTGGTGGAGGGTAAAACGGTCCTCACAGATAGTTAAACTTTGGGTGGAGACCTCGAAATAGAACTATAAAAATTAAGTTGCTTGTATTGGAGGAGTCTTTTTTTTGGAAAAGAATTTGAATTGGTGAAGCAGGTGATGACAGTATGTTGTCAGCAGCTATTTGTATAATGAGATAAAAGAACATAAAAATGACAAATCAGTTTGGCGGAAACTGGACAAGGAAAAAAATCGAAATGCTTGTTGAGTATGCACAGGCGTATTTGACGATTATGAAATGGCATTCCTACTGGCGAACACTTTATTTTGATGGTTTTGCCGGTACCGGCTTTATTATCAACGACAAAGCTGAAGAACCGGAAGTAACCATTGGTGCTGCAAGAAGAATAGTTGAAATTGACAATCCGAAAAGTTTTGACGGATACTATTTTGTCGAAATAAAACCCGATAATTATGAAAAACTAAAATCGGCGACTCAAGATGCATTTCCAGATAAAAAGATCTTTGTAGTTCGGGAAGATTGTAATGCAAAATTGAAATCACTGGCCAAGCATTTCAATGAACCAAAGGAAAAGCGGTACTATGATAAGGTATTGGCCTACATTGATCCGTGCGGCATGCAACTTGAGTGGAGTTCCATTGAATCATTGAAAGGCATAGGAGCTGATGCATGGATTCTGGTTCCAACCGGAATGGGAGTAAATCGCCTACTAAAGCGAAATGGTGAGATTAATGAAGCATGGGTGAAACGACTTGAATCGTTCCTTGGAATTTCAGAGGAGGAAATTCTCCAATTTTTTTATCATGATGATACCATCCTGACGCTTTTTGGAGAAGAGAAAAAGAAAAGCAAAACCGAACAGGCGGCTGATAAAGCCGCTATGCTATATAAGACAAGACTTAAACAAGTCTTCAGTTATGTTTCCGAACCAATGCCGCTGAAAAATGAACGAAACTCAACCATGTACCATCTCATTTTTGTTTCCAATAATAAGGCGGCGCTGAAAATTGCCGATGATATCATCAATAAATACTCGGACTGATTTATGGCACAATCCTCAATCGAATGGACGGAATTAACCTGGAATCCGGTAACGGGGTGCACCAAAGTATCTCATGGTTGTAAATTCTGCTATGCCGAAATAATGTCCCGTCGCTTGCAGGCAATGGGGCTTGAAAAGTACAAAAACGGTTTTAATGTAACGATTCATCCTGAATCTCTGGATGAACCATACAAATGGAACAAATCCAAGGTGGTGTTTGTCAATTCAATGAGCGATCTGTTTCATCCGGATGTGCCAATCGGTTTTATCCAGCAAGTATTCAAGGTTATGAGGGAAAACCCGCAGCATGTGTTCCAGGTTTTGACTAAACGAACGGATTTACTACTGGAGTACGACAATGCCAGCCTGCTTGAATGGTCGGAGAACATCTGGATGGGAACTTCCGTTGAAGATGAACGAGTAAAAAACCGTATTGATACGCTTCGCAAAACGAAAGCAGCTACAAAATTTCTCTCCTGCGAGCCGCTCATCGGTCCGTTGCCGGATATGAACTTGAGCGGAATTCACTGGGTGATTGTCGGTGGTGAAAGTGGTTTTAACCCCCGCCCCATGAAGCCGGAATGGGTGATTGATATAAAGAAACAGTGCGATATAGCGAGAGTTCCATTTTTCTTCAAGCAATGGGGAGGTCGAAACAAAAAGAAAAGCGGCCGGACATTAATGGACAAAACGTGGAATGGTCTGCCGGAAATGCCCGACGCCTATGCAGGGGTTTAGAAAACATGAACCAAACTATTGGCATACTCAAAAATGGAAACTCTCATTTCCCATACTGGGGTGGGAAAATAGACAAAATCAGAGGACTTGATCCTCTTGGACAGCAGAATGCATCGGAGAGGATTTATGCTCATTTGCTTCCGGGCATTACGAATCTTACCAATCGCATAAGATATTACGGCTTTTACTGCTGGCTGCTTTCAGAGTACGATAGTAAAAGAGAGAAAGAGTATAATGAGAAGGATCAGAGGCGTTTCATTCGTAGGGCTGAACTTACAATAGCGTTGGTGATGATCAACCATAATCCCAAAGAATCACAAATACCGGGAAGCAATAAAGCACGTGAACTCCTCGGTAATCTGGGTGACTCATCCACCATTTCTGTATCCCGATATACCGATGAAGCAAAAAGCTCTGACTCCTATTGGAAATACAGTACAGGCGCATTTGGACAATATTATGCAGCCTCCATGAATCAGATGGGTTTAATTCGAGCTATGGTGGAAGATGGCCAGTCAGTATACATGGCAAGCGATAACGGTGAATCTCTTACGGGTCAGCAACTTGCAGAAATCTTTGATTTGAATCTGGACAGAGAAGCAAAAAAACACTTTCATGAAGTGATTGAAAATGGATTATTACCGGTCAAATATATTCCGATAATATACGAATCATTCAATATTTCTATGATTCCACAGAATACCGGCGAGTGGAATGGCTTTCATGAATTGCTCACGGGACCCGATATTCCGAATAAGCCGGAGGAAACCAAGACACATCGAAGCAATACCATCGATTATGTGCTACAAGAACCATCAGAGTTAACTGCTGAATCCTTTCTGGATAATTTTTTTGAATGGGGATTGCAAAATCAGCATGAGGAATTCACAACAGGTTTTGGGTGGTATCAATACAGGCTTAATGAATTCTGGCAATTTTCATGTGGAACGCTTTTCTGGTCAATAATGGAATACCTCCATTGGCACAAAAGTGGTATCTATTCCAAAGAGGATCTTGTGAAGGAGTTTATATACGAGATCTGCAAAGAGGCTTCTTTAGATGGTAATAAACCGGTTAGCTCTGCAATCCGAGTGTTGGAGTTAGGTGTTGTTCAGGATGATTTAAGCGATATTCATCAGTCTATTTCCTCCCGGGATGTCATGAAAACGGGTAGTAAGGCTATTGAAATTCTTTTTATGCTATTTTCACTGTCAGAAGACCGGATTCGGCATTACGCAGAAATTATCCATAAGAACAGAATTGGCCAAAGTGGTAGTTTTCTGTTCAATATGCTGTCATTAATGGATGGAAAACAATTTGAAGAGTCAGTTGCTTCCTTCATGAGAAACTTTCTGACTGAACGTATTCTTAACCGGCATAGAATTGTTGCCATCAATAAATTGGGCACTGGTTCCAGGAGTACCATTAAATTCGAGGAAGAGGGTGGCTATTTACTTTTTGACAGTAACTTTGCTCCATCTTTTACCAATCCCAGAATTGAAACTCTGTTTCGGATACTGGCCGATCTGGGCAAGCTAAGAACAGTAGATGATGGCTATTTGGTTGCATCGGCCTAATCAAGACTGCATGGTATGGATTTACAAAGAGGCAAACTGAACGAGATACTGGCAAAGGACAGGTATCATTCTGCATTGATTACTACCTATACCTTCGATCCGGTTTTCTTGAAGCAAATATTTTTGCCGACATTACATTCAAAGAGAATACGGAACATAACAATTCTTGCAGATCACAGAGAGATTGACCGGAGCTTCAGTGAAAAAGAAAATATTGCCAATCTGATTGATGCTCCTTTTATGTTGATACCGGCTCAGGCAACCTCTCTTTTTCATCCAAAAGTGATGTTGTTTGCGGGTCGGAATGAGGGGCTTTGTGTCATTGGATCCGGTAATTTGACACACTCAGGAATGGGAGGTAATGACGAAATATGGGGAGCATTTCATATTTCGAATGATCATCAGCAACATGCTCATATTTTTCGTTCAGTCTGGACTTTTTTACAGAAACATACGCCCCAGCTGACCGGTGTTGGTGATATTAAGAAAAATGAGTGGATACTGGATCACGCCCATTGGCTGCAAGAAGTTCTCACAAAAACAGATGAAGAACATTTAGATACCTCAATACTATCCAATGATGAAGAGTTGACAATATGGGAGCAGGTTAGAAGCGAAATATCTGATAAAGATATCGAAGAAGTTGTGGTAACCTCTCCATTCTACGATAAACAGGGATTCATCATCCGGGAAGTCAGGGAGTTGTTTCCCCATGCAAAAATAAGCATGATATATGATGAACGGGGCACAATACCGGATATAACAGAGGAAGTTAAAAACCTGTATTGTTATTGTTGGCAGGACATGCCGCATCAAAATAAAAGAAGCAATTCAAAACGACATTTACATGCAAAGTATCTACTTTTTAGGGAGAGTAATGGCAATGAATATTTGTTATTTGGCAGTGCAAATGCAACGGACTCAGCACTGGGAATGAACAGGAACAGCACACAGACGAATGTTGAACTCTCTTTATTGAGCAGGCGTGCTGATTCCGAATTCTCCGGATTGCTTGGAATTGATTTGGAAGATGTTGAATCCAAAGATATAAGGGGTATTGAAGTCAAAGGTTTGCAATATGAGGAACCAGCACACTCTAATACCAAAAAGGACTTGAAAATTTGTTATGCGGAGCAAAGAACAAATAAAGTCAGTGTAGTTCTGATTAGGAGGCGGGATCAGGATGCTCCGTATCTGGTGTTATTTGATGAACAGGGTCGAAAAATATCGGATTTTAAAATATCTCAGGAGGCAGATCTGATTTTTGTTCTAACCTTGTCGTCTATGGGTGAAGAAAAGAGAATCCCCAAGGCAGCGATTGTCAGAATTGGTGAGTCGGGAACAGAAATGCCGGTATATCATCATAAGACACTCTCTCTTAATAATCCGAATCCGAAGCTGGAGATCATGAGAAGTGCGCTGGGGGATATCCTCAATGATGATTTTGGAACGCTTAGCGGGCAACTAATGAAAGTTTTTAACCAGGTTTCTGAAAAAAAGGAAGAGGAATATCTCGATAAGAAATCCGGTAGCAGTACTTCCCAAAACAAACAAGGGGATGAATCAGATTCGGAAGTCTTTATCGCAAAAGAAAAGTTCCGGGAAAAGAAAACACATCACCACCAATCAGGTGCAGACAGTTCGGAATTTGATAGCCTCATGGCAATCGTCAAGGCAATGAGCAAGATTCGCTTTGATGAAAAGGAACCGGAAGCCACTGGTGAATCTCAGGTGACAGATAGTTCCATCGAGCATGACTCCTCGGATGATGAGTCTGAAGAAGGGCAACCCGATCAATACCAGAAAACATATTCTGAAAACGATAGTCGGATTCGCGGGTACCGATCTCTATTACATCGCTCATTGAAGTTTTTTAAAAAATTCGTTGAAGCTCATAAGAAAAGCGACCTGGAATCGAAACCGGTGATTGATGATTTGTTTGTTGGAAAATGGCTCCTGATGGGAAGTATTGCTCTCACTCTGATTATAAAGGAAGCGAAGATTGAACCACCGGATGGGGGTGGCGAAAATCAGGACTCGGAGCTGGACAAAAAAACCACCATCTTGCCGCACCAGCAGAAAAATAAGTTGTCCATACATGATGTGGTATCCACTCTTATACCTCCAATTATAGGGAGGATACGGCTTGACCGGGTAGATCTCGGGCAATATCTGGACAGGCAAGAACGGTTTGAAGGTGCAGCCACAATGTTATTGTTGTTATGTTTCAGACCGTGGGGGATCAGCGAGCATGCAAAATATCGTAAAATTTACTCCGGTGTTTTAAAGGTATTCCGGATCGAGGATGATGAATCTTTCAGTGAATTTTGGGAATATCTTATTGACCTAACCGGGGAAATGGATCCTGAATCATTTCGGGAAAAGGAATGGAGATATTACAGGAGTTTTTACGATAGCTTTCGGCTATTACAGAAATTTTAATGAATTCAACATTACCTGTTTATTGATGTCAACGGTAGCCGAAAATCCTTGCAGGGGGAGTTGGTGCCTTTTTGTGCTAATATTTGAGATTTTCTATTACCGATTCACCCTGCACCAACTACACTGCCTGTAATCCTCAAATGTATTTTGTGTAGCCAGAGGGTGATCCAATTTTGGAAGGGGGGGCATCCTTTATGAAAATATCACTACTGAAAGAACATCAAAATCATGACAAACGATCGAAAGCGACATACCCGTGAGGTCCGATGCCGACGACAGGCCAAACGGAACGGACTTCGGTTGATGAAATCCCGGAGACAAAAGCCAACTCAGGACGACCGGGGCGGCTATGTATTGTATGATGTCCATACCGGAAAGGCGAAATGCGGAGCCACACAAAATACAGCGTTCACAGCCACCCTTGCTGATATTGAGCGTTTTTTAACGGACAACGGAACCGGGGGTGAACAAACCGATGATTAAGAAAAAAACCGGAATAATAAGAGGCCGTAGAGATTGATATGATGCTGTTGGCCAGGAAGGTGTGCCTTGGCTGAATACAGGTTTACTTTTTGAATTGCATAAGAAACATTATAATTATGCGTATAAGAGGTTTAATATCAACTCATCAAGAAAAAATTACTACTATTTCAAACTCTTAGGGGATCAAATATGAAAAAATTAACTCTTACAATTTTTCTTCTTGTAGTTGCCACCGTAGCTTATGGACAGTATGACATTTATGATTACAATTCATACGGAGTGAAGCAGAAGGCGGGAACAACATCATCTAATTTCGGTGGTGGCACTGACTTTTATAAATTTAACTCCTATGGTGTAAAGCAAAAAACCGGTACAACCCAATCAAACTTCAATAATGGCGTAGACTATTATGACTATAATGATTACGGGGTGAAGCAAAAAACTGCAACCTATGAGAAGAATTTTAGGGGCGGAACAGACGTATATGAGTACAATAATTACGGGGTTAAGGAAAAGGTTGGCTCATATCAGAAGAATTTCAATGGTGGTACTGACATTTACCGTTACAATAGCTTTGGAGTAAAAGAAAAAGTTGGAACTGTTGAAAAAAAGATTGGGTGGTAAGCTATTAATCGATTGACATATCAAATTCCCAACCTAAAAGAGAAGCCCGGCCGGACTTCCCTTTTGCCAAATCACTTACTCCCATTTACAGACTCGGCATATTCCTCCGGCTTCAAGTAGCCTTCACGTTCGATGACCCGAACGTACTCTCCTGAGGATTCTAACTGATATGGATCCAGCTCACCTTTGTCATTCTTGAAGGGCAAAATGCTTTCCACATTTGCAAATGTTCGCTCCTCGGTCACATTGTGCGTAATGAACAGCGTGGCATTGACACCGATGATCTCCTCCAGATCGATGCCTCCCTGAAGCTGCTCCAGGGAAAACTTTCCTCCCCGCCAACGTTCCAGATCCTTGCGGAGGTTGGACTTCTCATTCAGGCTCCAGGTATATCGCTTACCAACGATATAATGAGATCCCTCATCATCGCTCTCTTTCAACTCCCATATGAGCGAGAGCTTGTGCTTCCGCCCAAACGGCGTATCCAATTCGCCAAGATCCACGGCATCCACACAGACGCCGTAATGCAAGCCTTCAGATGGCAGGGGATACTGGCTGGGGTCTTCTTTTATGATTAAAGGCATTTTTACCTCCGGTTATTTTGGTTGGTTAATAAGAAATCGCCGGGATTGTGACGGTTCGCAATATTTGCGGTACAACTCCGGGTGATCGGTTTTCAAACGTGCGGTGTCTAGCCTGTTGCTGACCGAGTTCTTCCATGTCACCAGATTTCGCCCGGCAAACACCATACGCTGAGCATCCTTGAGATGATCCTTGAGCAGGTTTTTGTAGTTCTCTTCGAGCGACTTCAAGCGCTCCATCCGGTCCCGGATGTCCAGCAGCTCTGTGTAGAAGCCGTAGCACTTGGGAGTGGCTTCTACCACTGTGTCGTCACTCGCCTCAGGGTACAGGAGTATCCGATCCTCATCATTAATGGGATCGGGTCGAACGCCACCGACGATATGACGCTTCCACCACGATGCGGCCTTGTCAATGATTTCCCCGATGAACTGCTCATCCCGCTTGATCAGGACCGGATCGTGATATTTTGCCGTATCGCGTTCGTATATGAACAGATAAGCATAATCGTATCCGGTCAGACCCAGATAGAACTGAATCTGGTACTTCCATTCTACCGGGAAGGGTTCCTTCAGATTCTTCAATCTGAAACTGGTCGTCGTCTTGAGCTCAAGCAGTCCGGTAGTTTTGTGCTTGGGGTTGGATACAATTTGACGATCGATATGCGCCCGCAGGAACGGATACTTTTCACTTGTGTAGCTATTGGACATATTCCGGGTCCGAAATCCGGTTATCTGGGTGAACTTTTCGGACATTACAGGTTCAAAAACGTGACCAAAGTCCGTTACCGGAGTTGATCCGGAAGGTTCCTGAAGTCCCTTCTTGATACGCCAGAGTTGCAGGGGCGTCTGCCAGTCGGACTTGCCAAAGGCTGCGGCAACTTCAGATCCCCCCAGGTAATTCTGCCGGAAATGTACCCATCGTTGGTCAGGAATTTCTGACATATAGCGGGTAGACCTGGATTTCTTTGTCTTTTGGGTTGTTTGCATGGTTTTTCCTCTATGTTAGTGGTTTTGTTTTAGCATGACGGGCATCACGAGTTTATCATCACCCACAAGCCCAGCCCGAGCAGGACTACTCAGATGTAGTTTTATCCGATCGTCCGGATAGTCTTTGAAGACACCGGCAAGCAGCCTGGCATCAAAGCCGATCTCAAATGGATCATCTTTAGGCCCGGCATTTTGGTAGTCCCCGATTTGGCCGGATACATACCTTTTGTTCAGATCCGTATCCTCGGCGGTAAGCTTTACCTTGCCATTTAGCATAAGCTTGACGGTTTTTGCTCCTCCGGCTGAGATTTCAGCTGCCTCAAGAGCGCTCAGTGCATCTTTCTTTTTGATGGTTACTGTGTAGAAGCACTCTTCCTTTTTAGGTATAACCCGTTGGTAATTTGGATATACCTCATTAATGGGTTTATACCATATTTTTTCGAGATCCGGGGCATGCGATACCGCTGCCATCCAACCATTGGAATCATCCAACCCTGCCTGATGGACGCGGTAAGCAGCTTTGGTCATCAATTCAACGGGTTGTTTGGGGATGATGAATGGGGGCTTTGGTGCGGAGCGATTCGGGGTGAATTTCATCCGGTGCCCGTCCGTTGCGACAATATCATCACCAATGAACACCCCCTGCATGGCCGGGCGCAGATCATCGTTTGATACATAAGGCAGGAAACTTTTTATTTCATCGGCATCCAATAAAGCAACCTGTCCCTTGGCCGGTTCGGGAATATCCGGATAGAGCTGAAGATCTTCTGTGCCAAAGGTGAACGCTCCGGCATTGGTTTGGATGATGTATTGATCACCGGAGGTGACGATGCTGTCAATCCGGTACTTTTTTGCAATCTTCACAAAATCCCTGATCGGAATCAGAACGGTATCGACGACATTCAGCTCATGGGGGATCTGGTAAAACGTGTCCAGATTTGTCACGGTAATTGTATTTCGAGAAATCAGAGCAAGATCACAAATGGGCAATTTGGTTTTGCCATGAAACTTGTTCAGATTGGTTAGTTGTTTGGTATTCATGGTGTTGGGTGTTTGAAGGTGCATAAAAGTGAAAAGGCCACCGTTAGGCAGCCTTTTCTTTTGCGTTGCTTACAGTAATCCTTGCTGGCTGAAAGAGGTATAATCCCAGCGTGTGAGGATTAAATGGTCATCCAGATTGATATCCAGATTTTTCCCCGCCTCAACGAGTTTCATAGTCAAGGCTTTATCTGCACTTGATAAGCGAAGATTCCCGCTCGGATGGTTATGGCCAACTATTATGGAGTTCGCATTGGCTAATAAAGCTATCTTGAAAACCTGGGCCGGATCAACAATGCAGGCAACACCGCTTCCTTTGGCGATGCGTGCCCATCCAAGCACACGTTTAGTCGGATTCAGTAACAGAAGCATAAACTCTTCGGCTAATTCAATCGAACTTTCATCCCATATTTCGCGGAAGTACTCAGCCGCACTTTGAGGATCACGAATTTGCGGTTGCGTCATGGGATTCTGCTTGGATCGGTAGGTAAGCTGCACCTCGGCAAGCTCCGGACTTGCCAATGTGTGATTTTTTTGCATGGAGTTTCGGGTTATAGGGTGAGTAGAAATAAAAAAGGCAGCTTCAAAGGCTGCCTTCTTTTTCTTCCTGTTTTGACTGTGGGGGATCATCCTCTCCAAGGAGGAAAACCCGTAGCGCCGCTTTTAGAAATTCTCCGGCGGCATTGATTAGGTCTTTCATGGTTCATTTTCTCCTGAGGATTATGATGATGATGATTTTGACTATGAGGGGAAGCTTCATAATGAGAATACCTTGGAAACAGATTTTTGCAGAGGGGCCCTTTTGCGTGGCTCAATTTGATGAGAGATGTGATTTGTGAGCCGGTTTAGAAGAGTATACTGCGACAGGCGTCCGATCTCTTCCTGACTGATCACCTGCTCGGCGAGTCTTTTAGAGATATTCTCCGAGACGCTCACCATCAGTTCATCGGTTACGGGCTGGACTTCCAGATGATCAATTCGCTGCTGAATCACATCCAGTTGACTGGCTGCTTCATGAAGGCGGTCACCCAAATCACTCAGGTTAAAACCTGAAGTATGACGTGAGCTATAGCGAGCCAGTACTTCACCGAAGACCATTCCGTTCGAGCAGATGGCACGGATAGCTCCGAAGAAGAAGCGTACCGATTCTGAGCAATCGTAGCTGTTATGAATGAAAACAGACAGAGCGAGGTCACTTTCCCGGTCGCGCATCTTCAGTTCGGGAAAAGTGATCTGGAGACGCATCCGGTTGTTGTCCACAAAAGAGTGCGACGGATCGATTCGGAAGCTTGTCCCACTGACGGCTAATTCACGAAGTGCGCTGTCAATGAGGTCCGCATTTCGGACAACTTCATAAGAGCTTTTGACAATGCTGATAAGCTCATTAGTATCCTCGCGCACGATGGCTTTGTGGCCATTAGTTAAAAAAGTTTCCGGGTTCTCCGGGTCGATGATTTGTCCATCGGCATTGTCCACAAATACAGGGCGTTCGATGACAGGAAAGCAAAAAGGTTGAAGGTTCATGGCAGTGGTATTTATAAGTTTAATAGAGATAATTCTCTATTGTTCTTATACCATATTTGCCATGAAAATCGCGGGATGGGCTTGTTTTAGGCTATTTTTCGGGTTTTTTCAGCAAGTTTTGCCGTAAATACTTAATATTTGATGAATAATGTGGACTATTTTTTTGTTGCAATTCCAAATATTCTAAAAGGTTTACATCAAAAGTTTTCAGAGGCAGTTATGGAAAAAGATTTGGTACGAGTATTCGATGTCAGGAATAAAAATAGGTTGGTAATAGTTCTTTTGAATTATTAAAATAAGTTATTTAACATCTTTTTTGCCGAATAACAATATTATGATCTATTCAAGCCGACAGATTCGCGACTTTCTATCGAAGCAATTTCCCCGCATTCGTTTTCTGGAAAACGAATCGGCTACAACCGGCCGCTTCGAGGAAAAGAACATCATTGTTTTTGAATATGAGAATATCGCCGGCGATACCATTGTTCTTAAATTTTTTTCTCTGCAGCATGTAATCGAAGAGGCACAGGAAAAACAAAAGCAGGATCTGCTCGAGGAACTCCGGATCATCAAAAAGTTTGACGCCCATCCCAATGTTGTTAAGGTTTATGACGCAAATGAACTGCACCACGATGGCCGGCTGATCGGCTTTTACATCACCATGGAAAAGTTCGAGGGCACTCTTTCTGATCTTCTGAAACGGCAAAACGTGTTTGACCAGTCCGTTGTTACCTTGTTTCTGAAACAGATGGATCGGGTACTTTATACCGCCCATTATGAACTGGATGAGCCGATCGTGCATTCGGACAT
Source organism: Balneolaceae bacterium ANBcel3 (assembly GCA_030012235.1). Taxonomy (GTDB): domain Bacteria; phylum Bacteroidota; class Rhodothermia; order Balneolales; family Natronogracilivirgulaceae; genus JASCXY01. Next base: position 25,988 of record JASCXY010000010.1, read on the forward strand.
CAAACCGGCCAATATCGGCATTCGAAAAGGGGAAAACGGTCATGAGTTCGTCTTGATGGATTTCGACGTTTCGGTAATCCTGGATCGCAAAAATACCGATCAACATGCGTTCACCCTGTCGAACAAGGCCTCGCTTAAAGGGATCACCCTGGCCTATGCCCCACCCGAGCAGGTGATGGCCTACCTGCACCGCTCCGGGGACATCTCCAACCGGGTGGATGTGTATGCGGTGGGTGCGATCGGCATGCAGATGCTTACCGGATGCGCGCCGGTAAAAGATGCCAATCAAATGTATTACCGCTTGCCGTTCGAACAGCTTCCACAGGATTGGCGTCCGGTTTTTGAACGACTGTGTGCCCCGGATGCCGCACACCGGTCAAGGCGGGTAAGCGAGGCATTGAAAACCAAGGGAAAAAATCTGCCGCCACCGGGTCAAACCAGTGAATCGGATGGGCAAAGGACGTTGCTGGTACGTTCCGGAAAAAGCAGAGCAGCAGGCAGGAGCAATGCAGGTGTGTACATGCGGAAGCTACTCCCGTTTTTCAATCCAGCCGGCACTACATCAAAATGGAAGCTGGTTTTATCTGTCTGGATATTTATTTGCATAGTTGCACTGGGGGTGCTGGTCTTTGAATATGCTTCTAACGGGATTTTTGACGGTGACAAATTATTGGCATCGGAGGATCTGGTACTGAGTGAAGAGCAGGAGAAGGATGAGGATAATGATGGTGAGATGGATGAAGAAAGTGAAACAAGGTTCTCAGATAGTCAGGAAAAAGCGGAGGTAGAGTCGGATTCTCCCAAAGCAGATGATACCTCTGAATCTGAGGAAGAACCCGATGTTTCAGAACAACCGGAACCGGCTCGGCAAATCAATACAGGTACAGATGATGAGACAGCATCTGCAGTGAGCGAGGAAGAGGTTGAACCGGTGATGGTACCTGTCAGCATACGTACAGTCCCTGAAGATGCGCAGGTACAACTTTTGGATAGGGATAGAAATGGACAAGTGCTGATACAGGGACGTACCGACCATCGTGGCTTGTGGCAGCTAAACCGTCCTGAGGGTGTGTATGTAGTGGCAGCAAGCTCAGAGGGCTATGAGACCGCACGGCAAACCATTTCCGTTACTGCTCAAAGCAGTAATCAGGTTAGTTTGAATCTGTCACCTCTTCCGGCTGGAATCCGTTATCTGGTAGATCCTTCCATCGCGCAAACAAGATTGCTTTACAATGGTAGGGAAATGAACCGATGGCGTGGAAACAGTCGTATTGAGGATCTTGAACCGGGTACTTATCAGTTGCATGCAGAGGCACAGGGTTTTGAAGAATACACGAGTGAAGTAGAAATAGGACCTGGTGAAATGTTAGATTATTCGACTCGCTTGATTGCGGTTTTTCAGTGTGGTGATGTCATTACCGATGTGGATGGAAATACCTACGAAACCGTCCAGATTGGTGATCAATGCTGGATGGCTGAAAATCTTAAAACCAGTCGCTATGCTAATGGTACGGCCATTCCCAATGTTCAGGAAAGCAGACCGTGGCGTAACCAGACAACCGGCGCTTGGGTTCATTATGAGAACAATTCACTGCACGGTAACAGCTATGGTAAATTATACAACTGGCATGCATTGAATGATGAACGCGGATTGTGTCCGGACGAATGGAGGGTTCCTACGGATGATGAATGGACAAGGCTTACCAATACTCTGGGAAGCAGTGCCGGCAGTAAGTTGAAGGCGAGGGGTACACGTTATTGGCACTCACCTAATGCCGGCGCCACCGATCAAAGCGGATTCAATGCCCTGCCGGGTGGCAACCGCGTGAGCTCGGGTACATTTTTGAATATAGGTGCATTGGGCTTTTGGTGGTCTGCAAGTGCTTCTGGTGAAGATCATGCCTGGAGTCGCTCCATGTATCATGATAGAGAATCTGTTTACAGAAACAGGCACTCGCAACAGCGGGGGTATTCTGTACGATGTATCCATGAGTAATAAATTCTGTAATTGGTTACAGTAATCATTTGCCTCCTTTTTGTTTTTTATATGCAATGGAGCTTTTTTATCAAAAAGAAATCATTTATTAGGTTTGTTTTTTTTATTTTATTTAAACAATTAAGTCGTAGCATGCAATAAGCAAGGGTATATTTGACCGATGATCTGGTTATTCAAGAAAAGCAACAACGCGTATTTTATGTTTTTTTTTATTTTTCTTGTTCTGGTTGTATTTCCAAGCGAGTCTTCACAATCGTCCGTTTTGAATCCGGGTTTGGTGACCGATAGCGAGAGCTTAACCGCCGAGGTGATCAATTCGGTAAAAGAACCGGGTATGGATGTCTCCGACAGCATCCGCCCCAGCCAGGATTACGGAACGCTTATATTGCACAGCGAGCCGGATGGAGCCCAGATCACGGTTGAAGGCCATCCGGACCTGAGTCAGAGAACGCCCTATACTTATGAACTATTACCGGGCAGTTATCGCATTCGCCTGGAGCTGGACCGTTATGAGACCGAAGAGATTGTCTTGGAAATACCTCCGGCAGGGGTAAAAAGCCGGACGGTTGAACTCACCCCCACTTATGGTTTTTTAATCGTTTTCGGGCGCGGGACACTCCGCATCCGCCCCCATGGTAAAGAGGAATTCGACCGGCTTGAATACCAACCGGGCCAATCTGTTGAATTACCTGTTGGGCGATACCAACTGGAGTTTGACCGTGACTATTATGAAACCGTAAGAGATCCCATTGTCATTGAGCCGGGCAGTCAGAGGCGGTGGGATCCTCCGGAGCGTCCGCTTTACGGTCGCCTGCGCATCGAGGCTAACACCAGAGTGAGTTTGGATCTGGACCGTGGCCATGCCCCGCAGGCCCCGCCGGGTGCTGATTATGTGTATATGGAATCTGGCCATCATGAAGTGAGCATTTCGGCAACGGGATACGTAACGGAAGATATTGTGGTTGATATTCCGGCCGGCGGGATTGTGGATACGAGTATAACGCTCATGACTATTGCCGAAGCCGAGGATATGCAGCGACGAAGCGAATTGCCACGCGGGGTGATTATGGCTGCTGCCGACATCACCGGTGCGGAGATCTGGATTAACGGGGAGATGGCCGGACGCGGATCCGCCAATGCCACGGTGCTGACCGGCACGCACCTGGTAGAATTTCGTCACGATACCGGCAACCGGACCGAATCGGTTTATGTAGCGCCCGCCGAAATGGAACATGTATTCATCGAGCTTCGCCCCTCGCGCGCCAATGCGGTTGCCTTGAGTGCGTTGCTGCCTGGCGGCGGTCATCTGTACACTGATCGCAGCCGTGGGTATGTGTATGGCGCAGCGTTTCTGAGTGCCGTTGCCGGATCGTATCTGACCTGGCAGCATTACCAGGATAAAGACAGCGATTACAGCTCGGCCCTTAATGATTATGAGAGGGCACAGAGGGATTACCGGCAAGCCAGCTCTCTGGAAACGGCCTCCCGGTACCGCGATGAAATGGACAGATTGTTTCATGACCGCATTCCCGGCCTGCACGATGACCGCAGCCAGGCGTTTGATCGCTTCCGTTTTTTGGCGTTGGGCGCGGTGGCGATCTATGCGGTCAATATGCTGGATATCTTGCTGAGCCGGCCCGAGCACGGCTACCGGACCGGCCAGCCGCCGGAAGGATTTTCGGTGTCGGCAGCACCCGTCGGTGGAAGCAACGTATCCGCTGCGCTGACCTGGCGCGTTTCTTTTTGAATTATGTATGATTTTTTGCTGTGATTTTATGTGGCTTTTGAGGCTTATTAGGATTTAAAATTTTCCGGGTTGATGTGAGACGCCCGACAGCTTTTTTACTGTAAACCGATCGCATCATGTATACAAAAACCAGACTGATAATCCTGGCAATGGCCGGGATTGTGACAGCTGGCGGGCTGATAACCTGCAGCGGTCCGTCGGCCCCGGATCTGGACGAGCCGCGATACGATAATCCCTACGATGAGCGAAGTGATGACTATATCCCGACGCCGGACCTTAATACGGTTCCGGTGAGTGGTATCCGTGCGATGGAAGCGGTTAGTGGCGGGGATTTTGAGACCGATTATGGTAAACCGGTCACGGCCAAGGGGCTATGCTGGAGTACGGAAGAGGAACCGACCGTTGAGGATGAGTGCAGTGATGAGGGGGGAGGTAATGAGAATTTTGTAAGTACATTGAGCGGGCTGGAGCCGGATCAGCTCTATCATGTCCGGGCCTATGCGACCAACGAGGCGGGGACGATTTATGGCGGACAGCGAAGTTTAACGACCCTGGATGGCAAGCCGGAAGTTTCCATCGAACTGGAAAACAAAACAGCGCTATCAATACGCGTTAAAGGAGATATTGTCTCGGAGTTACAGATGGCAAGTTATGGCGTCTGTTATGACCGGGATCCCGATCCTGACA
>JASCXY010000100.1 GCA_030012235.1 Balneolaceae bacterium ANBcel3
CTCCCGAATTCCCGAAATAAGCGGGGACAAGGTCGAAATAGGGGTGAATCATGTAATCGATATTTCAACGGCGGTCTCGTTCGATATGCTGGATTATGTACTGGTACATTCCACAGGAACACTGCGCGTACTTTCCGGCGGTGAACTTACCGTTGATCAATTTGTGATTGAGGGTGCCGGTAGTGTAGAAGTTCTGGATGGAGCCCTCTTGCGGATGGGAGCACCGGAAGGCATTACCTCGAATGCTGGTTCAGGAAATATTCAAACCAGCGGGCGTTCTTTCAGCACACAGGCATCGTATGCCTACATCGGATCTGTCTCGCAGCAAACCGGAGACGGGCTTCCCGCAGCTGTACAGAATCTCACTATTGATAACGCACAGGCCGTTACTCTCACTTCGGGCCTTCAGGTAAACGGTACTCTTAATCTAGTAAACGGAACCTTCCGAGTTTCTTCCGGTACCAGCCTTATTGCGGATACAAGAACCGTTTCCGGCGGATCATTGGTATACCTCAGGGACATTACCGGTGGAAAAGGATGGAGGGTTATGTCATCGCCCGTGAATACGAATTTTGCTGATTTTCTAACCGGTGACAACGGAGGATTTATCAGCCAGGGGTTTTCCGGTGCCGACTACCCCGATGAGCAGCCCAATATCCTGTACTTTACAGAGGATACGGTAGGGGATACGGTTACGACGAACATGAACTGGTACAGTATTTCTTCTTTGTCAGAATCGGTGGAGACGGGTAAGGGGTACTTTATTTATGTATTTGACGGGGCTTCCGGCCCCGGATCGGTTCCGGCGCGAGCGGATGAGCTTCCTTTTACGCTTTCCGTAAGCGGGAGTGAACCTTCTGTGGCATCGAACACCGACTTTAATATTTCCTATACCGCACGTCAGATTTATACCGACGATGAGGGATGGACTCTGGTTGGCAACCCATATGGGGCGGCCATAGACTGGGATGATACCACTAACTGGGTTCGAACCGATATGCATCAAACCATCTATATATGGGATCCTTTAGCAGGTGGCGCCAGCGGAGCATATCTGGAATGGAACGGGGTCACCGGATCTCTGGGAACTGGAAAAATTGCTCCGTTTCAGGCGTTTTGGGTAAAAGCGGAAGAGTCTGGAGCCGGGCTTCAGGTTTCACCGGCCGCACGGACGGTTGATCAGGGGGAATTTCGCGGAAAAATCGTTTCGGGTCATGATGACACTCCTGCGGAAATGTTTTTACGAGCAGAGCATACGAGCACGGGCATGTACGGAGAAGCCCGAATGATGTTTTCCGAAGACGGACAAACCGGGAAGGATGCATACGATGCTTATCGGCTGGTACCTTTATCGGATTCGTTCCTCACCATGTTTTCGCTTCGTGACGACCGGATGCCTTTGGCCATTAATCACCTTCCGGCAAGGCCGGAAAACGAACTCCGGATACCGCTTGAGGTGTACGGAGCGATTCATGGCATGGGCATGCATGGGCGTGTTACCCTTACGTGGGAGATGCCTCATGAAGTCTCTGACCATTTTGCGGTACTTCTTGAGGATACGAAAACCGGCCTGACGATGGACATGCGCTCAAAGCGTTCTTATGAATTTGAACTTTCGTCATCCAATACGCCGTTTTTTAATCAGATTGCTTCGCAAACCGCCGGCAAAGTATCCGGAAGCGGACGAATAGAGGATCCGGTGCTTCAGGTTAACCAACCCGGAAATCCGTTGATGATTAATAAAAGGGCATCCGGAACCGATACGCGCTTTATTGTGCGTTTAGTCCAGCGTGAACTTTCTCCGCGCATGGGAGAATTTGTTCCGGAAGAGGTTGAATTGCATCAAAATTATCCGAATCCGTTTAATCCGGCAACAACCATTCGGTTTGCCCTGCCGGAAGATCAACATGTTACCCTTTCGGTATATGATGTCCTTGGGCGCCGGGTTGCTATGCCCGCCGATAACATGTATTCCAGGGGTCCGCATGAAATCCAATGGGATGCCGGGCAACTTTCCAGCGGCACCTATATTTACAGGCTTCAGGCCGGAGATCGTGTTTTACACAGAAAAATGATGCTGGTTAAATAAGCCTATGTTTATATAAATATTTAGCATATGTGCTGTATGCCAATTGCATAGAGCATCAACAGAAAAAAAACTGTATTTTAAAGAAGAGTCATCCAACCATTTAGTTTTTCATTACTTCCTATGTACAAACGTTTTATTCTACTTTTGGCACTACTGTTGCTGGTGGGTAGTGCAGGGGTTCAGGCTCAAAACAATGCTTTAAACAATAATAACGGCCATATTAATATAGCTGTCACTGCAATGGTACTGACGACGGATGTCACCATTGTAACGATCCGTGATATGGTGCTTGATCAACAGGTGGCCAGTGCCGGAACTCTTCAGATTGATCCGCAGAATGATTTTCAGGCGGGTATGTTACGGGCAGAAGGACGTCCGAATGCCGAGGTCAGAATTAGTTTTTTACGGGAAAGGGAGTTAAGCCGGACCGGTGGACAGGAGCAGCTTCTGTTTATGTATGCGGTTTCCGGAAATAATACCGACGATCAACCCTCGTCTGAGTTGTTGGATCTGGATAACCGGGACTTCCAGCTAAATGATGAAGGTGAGTTCTTTTTCTGGGTGGGAGGAACGGCAGATATCAGTGGAGCGGTAGAAGGCTCGTATGATGGTGAGTTTACGATTGAAATTGAGTATTTATAAAGAGTTTTCGTTTATTGAACATAATTCAGGATGACAAGCATGGCGGAAAGAACAGAAGATAAAATCAATCTAACGTACCCTGTATGGTGCTTTATGCTTCTTTGGGCTCTGACGATGGTCTTTCCGCTCCGTGTGCATGCTCAGGTGAACTTTGGCGGGTTTGTACCGGACGATGAGAATTATGCGGTTACCCTGGCTCCTCTGGGGGGATACGAACAACTCGATTTCGGGATTGTTTTTCTGGGCCAGGGGCTCGTGAACATTGAAATGAACAGCGAAGATGTGGTTATTGTTGCCATAGAGGCGGTTCGCTATCTGGATGTATATGTCCACCTGGATGCTCCGCAATTTCTCTACCTTGATGGTAATGTCACCAACGACGATGAAAGAAGAATTCCATTCTCCTTATATGGTGCGTATGCCAACCGGGGTTCCGGAAATACCTCACCGGCAGATCGAATAGCCTTCCCGGGACACAGTGCCCGCTTTGCAGTATTTCGTCGCCCCTCGGGTCCGCCCAGGCCTCCTCCGACACCGCCTCATTCCGGCTATGTCCCCCCAAGAGAAACGGCCTATATAATTTTATACGGTGACATCACCTTGCCCTCCGGGCTGATCACGGGTGAATACGAAGCCGAAGTTTTGATTGAAGTAAGCTATGATATTTAAACATCGATTTTTCACTCCCTCTGCCCGCATCACAAAGAGGTTGCTTGCTGGCTGTATTCTCTTCGCATTTATACTGATGCCCTGTGTCTCTCACGGTCAGTTTATCCGCCTTAGCTTTGATATTGAGTCCGAGTTAATCGTAGAGGAGCTTCGGTCGCTTTACTTTGGAGAAGTGGTCGCCAATGCCGGAGTTGTGCGCATACCTTTGGGTGATATGGATATGGGAGTGTACCGGATATCGGGTCCGCCAAACCTGGTAGTTACCCTGGCGCTGGATCTTCCGGATTATCTGACCATTGAAGATGAGGAAGGAGCGGAGTTTCAGATTCCGGTATCACTCGAAACCGCTTATATCAACAGAGGGGTAAACCAGGCATCAGAAGCGATGCCTATGCCGCCATCGTTCCGCTTTCCAATAATGGCCGATGCACCGGCTACTCCCCCCGGCCAGCCGGTACCTTCATCCTCTGCTTTTGTCTATGTCTATGGTGAGATTGATATCGGGGACATTCCTCCCGGCAATTATTCCGCAAACGTTTTTATGTCGGTGGAATTCGATTAACAACGGGCTCCTCTCATCTGTCAACCGGCGGGCGGAAAAAAAGACGGGTGAGATACGATATGTATAGAAACCCGGGATAGAAGTGGATCAGATTGGTAAAAAATGCTCTTCGTTTATAAAGAAGTAGCCTTTTCTTTGCAAATAAGTTAACGGCATAATCTTTCCAGCGGGTTATTTCTTCCGGATGTAGTGCCCATTTCGAAAAAAAACAAAAAAGATGGATTAATTTCACCTAATGGGTAAAAGTGGTTTTCTTAAAGAAACCTCCTGTTTTTTAATACTACGGCGCTTTTACATTAAGCCTCTCTAATATAGTAGTAGTTATTTTATTTTTTCCGGGGTGCGATTTACAAATATTAAAGAGCCTTAAAAAAACAAGGTATTTCTATGCAAATGTGGTCTAAACCATTAACAAATAATAATTAGGAACGGGGAATTCGTGTGAGTAATTTTCTGTTGAAACAAATGAATGAAGCAAATAACCAACGTATAACAAACAGGTTTGATAACAATCGCTTTCAGGTTTTGAAACAAGCCTCTCAAAAAAAGGAGAATTAAATTATGAAATCACGAATTTTAACTTTAGCCGTATTATTTTTTGCAGTAACTGTTACCAATATCCAGGCACAAGGTACTTCCGATGTAACGGTAAGAGCCAATGTCGTTACAACCTTCACTTTTGGTGAATTTGCTGGAGACGATGGAGAAGTAAATTTTGGAGATGTTGTACCAGGTGTAACCCCGGTTTTGAATGCAAGTGATGTTGACGCAAGTACTAATGTTGGCGCCGGACATAGCTTGGCAAGTATCTTACTGCAAGGCCCGGATGTTGAAGTGACAATTAGTTATGCACCAACAGTTACCCTTCTTAACCCTGCGGCATCAGGAGCCGTAGAACTTGAGTACTTACCTTCAGTGTTTGGAGCTGACGCCGTGGGTGGAGCAAGAAGCGAAATTATAGCTGGAGGCAGCCAGGTAACTATCACTGACGGCGATTTTTACTTGTGGGCAGGTGGAACCCTTCAAGCTGAAGATGGTGGTGATATTCCTGCAACGGCTGCAGGTAGCTATTCCGGTGAATTTACGATCACAGTTGATATCGACTAGTAGCAGATACTTGATGAAATTTTTTAAAAGTCTTTTGTGCTCACACGCACAAAAGACTTTTTTTTGGATAAAAGAAAAGCGTTCGTGTTCAACGGAGGAACGCTTGAAGTTGGAGACAAGTAGCACGCGGGCGATAACATAAGCCGGTGACTCACCGCTGAATATCAATACATTTAATTAGCGATCGGTATCGTTCACCTTCTTATAAAGGTGCAATTATGACAAAAACACGTGTATCTCGTAGTTATTTTAAAGCATTGAGGCATTCTGTTGCCTTGATGCTTTTTTTATGGGTGGTACCCGCAACGGCGCAGCAGGCTCAGACCGAAGTGACGGCAAGGGCTACGCTGGTAGCTCCACTGGAAGTAGAACGTTTACAGGATTTGAACTTTGGGTCTTTTCCCGCCGGCATCAGCCCAATCACCATGTCACCGGTTACCGGAGAAAACCATCCAACTCAGGTTGATTCCTACCTGGGGCGTGTTCAGGTGGTAAGCGGACTGGCCGGCAATCCGGAAGTCATCATCAATGCCCCGGAAACGATGGTCATGGCCGGACAGGAAACCGGTAATCAGTCTGAAACACTTACCGTTTCATTGTTGTATGCAAAAAACACCGATCTGTCCGCGTCCACCGGGGACGAACTGGTATTGTCAGAGACGCATGCCTTAAACGATGACGGTAATTTATTGATCATAATTGGCGGCTCTATAGACTCAAATCCGGCGGATCAGGAAACCGGGCAGTATCAGGGGGAAATATCCATTAGTGTAGAACTGGATATTTAAGCAGGGTTCATGTTTCTGTAAGGTACCTGTTTGAGCCTTCCATACTTAATTTAATCATCTGTTCGTTATATCTTTACTTCGTTTTAATCGATTGTCTTTCCCAAAAAAAGCATTAAATTAAATAAAATGAAGATGTAACCTGCTACTCAGGAACCATTCACTTCGTATGAATAACGGGTAGATGGGAATTTCAGTTAGTTTTCCTTACTATATAGTTCCTTTTGCTTAATCATCGAACCAGTAAAATCATATTCTGATGATCGGATCAGTCAAACGTACTCTTATTCTCGCCGTTGGGCTAGTTGCTTATCTTTCAGGCTCTGTAGCTGCTCAGGTTACCATCGCTCCAACCGCTCTTTTTATTGATGAACAATCCCGGTTTGGAACCTTTTTAGTCATCAATGGCTCCAATCAGGCACAGGAAGTGGGCCTTACGTTTGAATTTGGGTATCCCGCTACCGATGAGGAGGGAAATGCGTTCATGAACTATGATGATCCTGATGCCGAAGCAAGGTATTCCATGGCCGACTGGGTACGCGGTTTTCCCAGGAGCTTCACCCTTGAACCCGGACAAAGACAGACGGTGCGCCTAACGGTACGCCCTCCGGGAGATATCCCCGATGGCATGTACTGGACACGTATTAAAACCACTTCAAACCCGATGGTACCGGACGTGGATGCCGAAGTTGCCGAAGGGGTTCAGGCACAGATTGTATTCAGGTTTGAACAGGTAACCGCCGGCTTCTATAAAAAAGGATCTACCACTACAGGAATTCGTTTTGTTAGTGACCTTTCCGTAGAAAAAGTAGACGATATGCTCGTGGTTAAGGCTCCGGTGGAACGAACCGGTAACTCGCCTTTTTTGGGTTCCATCTTCCTGACTATTAAAGATGCCAATGGATCGGTTGTTCATGAAGAGCGCCGTTCTACTACGGTCTATCTGGATGCGGTACGAAGGCTGGAGGTTGATAATGCCGGACAATTTGAATCGGGTACCTATACCGCTGAAGTACGGTTTGAAAGCCAGCGGCCGGATATCTCTTCCAGTGACATCGTTCGTGCTGAAACGGTTTCGGGTTCTATATCGTTTACCCTGCCTTAAATCACCCTCCCGGCTCTTATTCTGCTTCAATAACTTTTTCCTGAAGGATGGTTTCGGGAACACCGTGGAAGGTATGCGTGTTACATCCTTTTAAAGTGGGAAAAAATCCATTCTTTTTTTTTCTCTAATCCGGTTAAATGATTGATTCTGTTAAGATAATCTAACAGAAAGATCGGTGCATTTGTAAAAAAAAAGTGCGATTTTACTCTTCTTCTTTGGTGGAAGTAGAGATGTATTTATTCAGATGTCAGGTTTTATATTACGGTAATCACTTCCGGCTTTAAAATGTAATGTTTTCTACGCGCATGCAAGATGCAATTGCCTTCATAAAAAAGTGTTTAAAAGGGGTTCTGCCTGCTCTTTTGTTGTATGCTTGTGTGTTCACTTTTTTTATCGGCCTTCCTCAAACCAATGCATGGGCAAGCAGTGCGGCTTTTCAGGAACGGGACGAAGTCTTTTTTTCCTTCAGATATCGTGGTGTCGGGGATGTGGTTGTGATCGCCATGTTTGAAGAAGGCCAAATATTTCTGCCGGTAACAGAACTATTTGCATATCTTGGGATTGTCTACCGGGTTGATACACAACAATTGCGTGTCAGCGGTCATTTTATAGAACCTGGACGCGATTATCTGATGGATTTCAGAAACCAGGTAATTACCTATGATGGAATTACTCAAGAACTCCAGAGCGAGGATTTTCTGCTGGATGAACTCGATTTTTATCTGACACCTGAAATCTTTCGCTCAGTTTTTGGAATGGATTTTATGGTAGATATGGGTGGGCTTGTCCTTCGTATGGAATCCAGAGAAGCCATGCCTGCGGAACAACGCCTCGACCGGCAGCAGCACAGAGCCAGAGCCGACCTGGGTGTCCGAATGCTGCAATTACACCCTTTGGAGTATGAACGAAGGCAACGTGTTTTAGGCGGTGGATTTTTTGATTATTCTCTGACCGGAAATTTTTCCGATCAGATGAATACCTACACGTTTAGTGGTGCTGTTGGCATGGAAGTTCTTGGAGGAGACCTTCAGGGCAATATGTTTGCCAACTGGTCCGAAGCGACATCCAATTTTACGACCAGTGGCCTTCGCTGGCGCTATGTGTTTTTTGACCAGCCGGCCTTAAGCCAGGTGTTTATCGGCCAACATCGAACCGAGGGACCCCAGAGCAGGTCGTTTACTGGTGTTCACCTCACCAATCAGCCCATAGAGCCAAGACGCCTGCTGGACGAATACATCTTCCGGGGAACGGCACCCGCTGATTCTGAAGTGGAACTGTATCTGAACAACCGTCTGGTGGATTATCAGGTGGTGGACGAATTGGGTAACTATCAATTTAACATTCCTCTAACCTACGGCAGCAGTCAGGTGCGTATTATGGTGTATGAGCCTGATGGACGCGTACGGGAAGAAGACCGAAGAATTCAGATTCCGTTTACCTTTCTGCCTCCGGGAGAGTTCAATTATCACCTGAGCGGTGGACGCATGGACAACCCGATTACCGGTGTGGATGACTATTCCGAAATCGTTTCTCTGGATGCCGCCTATGGAATCAGTAACCGCTTAACAGCAAGAATAGGTGCAGAGTATCTTTCCGAAGAACACGAATACATGCCCTTTTTCTATGGGGGGCTTTCTGCCCGGATCTTTGAGCAATATCTCGTAAATGTGGATCTGGCTCCGGAAGCCTACTATCGCCTGTCTACCAGTGTCATTTACCCAAACTCAATAAGCTGGGATCTGAATTATACCTATTTTGTTGCTGGTGAAGGTATTTACAATATGGGGCGAAACGATTATGAAATACGCGGGAATCTTTTTCTTCCTTTTCAGATCGGAAGTTTTCCGGTGAACTTCCGGATAAGCGCCGATAGGCAGGAATTTGGTAACAACAGTACGAACCGCGTTCGGGGAGATGTAGGTTTTCGTATCAAGCGCCTTACTCTGAGAGGAGGATATCGGGACTCATATCGGTTTGCAGGCAGCGAATTTATTTCATCGGATGGCCGGTTGACATCCGCAGCGTCCTATTCCATTCCGCGCCGAAGATCCTTGCCCCGTGCATTGAGAGGTATACATGTGCGCGGACAGGCGGATTACAGTTTACGGCTGGAGCAGATGGAGCGTGTTGATTTTCAACTTTCACGAAGCTTTCTGGGATCGGGACGGCTCAGGGCTTCCTGGGGACACAATTTTATCGGTGGATTTAATATCATTGAAGGAGCCCTGACCTTTGATTTCAACCGGACGAGGTCGACTTCAACCGCGCGTTATTCCAGAAATTCCGGTACCTTCCGGCAAAGTTTCCGAGGCTCGGTTGGATTTGACGATTATCATAAAAAAGTAATCCTGGATAACCGGCAACAAGTCGGAAGGTCGGCCGCGTCTGTTCGTATGTTTGTTGACCGCAACAATAGCGGTACGTTTGATGAAGGTGATGACCTGATACAAGTAACCGCTCTAAGGCTAAACCGGTCGGGTAACATTCGACTTCACAGTGACGGAATTGTCCGCATTACTCAGCTGCAACAATATTATCAGGACAATATGGAAATCAATGTAGCCGCTATTCCTAATCCGTTATTGGTTCCGGTAGTCCGGGAGTTTTCATTTGTAGCTGACCCCAATCGCTTTAAACCGATGGATATTCCGTTTTATATGAGCGGAGTTCTTGATGGAATGGTCATGCAGCAACGAGCCGAAAGGGTCCAGGGGCTTGGTGGTGTTCGAATACTGTTGCGCCAAATCGACGGAGACCACGAAGAAACGATTCGTACTTTTTCCGATGGATCCTATTATGCCATGGAAATCCCTCCGGGCTTTTACGAAGCCTGGGTGGATAGTACCCAGCAAAACTTTCTTGGGATGGTTTCTACACCCGCTGTTCGCCGGTTTGAAGTGAGAGCCCTTGCAGAGGGAGACTTTCTCGAAAATATTAACTTTACACTCGCTCCAGCGGAGCCCGAAGAATGGATTCCCGAAGAAGCAGAAGATGAACAGGAAGAAATTGAAACCATTATTGCGGAACGTAGTCGAACAGCGATCCGCTTGTTTGTAAAGGCACAGCGTGCCTTTTACATGCGGGACTTTGAGCGATCC
>JASCXY010000101.1 GCA_030012235.1 Balneolaceae bacterium ANBcel3
CTTTTTTCGTTTTGATCAGCAACCACCCTTTGACCATTGACCATGGAACGGGTTTGCTCATTTTCTTCTTTTTGATTCTTAGATTCCAGGTCTTGTTCTGAGGCTATACGCTCATTGGACACTTGCAGTGGACTAACAACATTATCCGTAGGGCGATTTATGGTTTTGTTTTCTGTGTTAGCAGATTGTACGCCTCCGCTTTTTCCTGTTTCATCCTCTGTTTTTAGTTGGCCGGAATCCGAGGTTTTTTCTTCTATTTCAATAGCTTTTGAGAATATTTTTTCTGCTTTATTCTCATCTTTCAGGTGATTGTCCTGACCTATCCGGTTCTCGCCGGATGCGTTGAACTGGGTCCTTTTCTCATTTCCATTTTCTGCTACAGGTTTTTCATTTTCGCCTTCCTGGCCTGCGTATGATTTCGATATTACACTCTTTTCCGTGTCAGATATATCTGCATGACCGACCGGGGGAACCATGATCGTTCCTGAACTTGCTTGATCCTGATATAATCCCTGCGCCGATATAGATATGTTCCGGGACTCTTCATCTGCGGATGATTCTATAACCGGGTGGGTCCCTTGCTCTGCATCCTTCGCCTCTTCTTTGCCGCTTATTCCCGAGGCCGGGGCCGGAGTGTTCTGAATTTCATCGGCTGCGGATGGTTTATCTTCCACAGCAGTGTCTTTTTCTGCATCCTTTTTCACATCTTCCAGGTCAGTATCCTGACTCGGAGCAGATACTTTTTGGTTCTCTGACAAGTCTGTAGAGCTATCCTTTGAAGATGCACCCTGTTGTTCCGTTTCTTTTGAGGTATAAGAATACCTGATACCTGTGTCAGGCCAACTACCGTCTTCTTCCAGCTCAATCTTTTCAGAAGCAAGCTTGCTTATGTGGCTGGACTCTGTAGTTGACACTTCAATAAAACGAGCACCTATAAAAGAGGCTTCTTTGGATGGTTTTTCACTCTTTTTCTCTGCTGTGATTCCATTTTTGCCGTTTTCATCTTGATTCAAACCGGCTTTACCTGATGTATCGTCTTCCTGTTTACCGGAAACAAATCGATTCAGAAAGCTGGAAAACCATTCCTTTCCGCTATCCTTTTCAGGTAAGCCATTTAATCCATTCTTTTTTGAGACCTCTTTACCGCGAAAAGCGTCGCCGGAAAACTCCTTTAATAACACATTATTCATAACATAACCTCTGACATCAGGCTGGCAGCCCGGGCGGGCTCCAATGAACGTAACATCTTTTCACGTTGAATATTTCCTGCATTCCTATACAAGCGTACGAGTTGGCCCTGGTCCATTTGCCGGAGTATGGGAGCCAGCTCATCTTCATCAAGATTCAGGAGACTTTTGACCCGCTCACTAAACTCTTCATCATCCATATGCTGTGTGCTTCCACGATCTACAGGGTCCGTGGCTGACTGAGCCACTGGAAGAAAATCTTCCATGTTTTCCCACTCTTCGATTTCCAGCTTTAGTTCTTCATTCACAAGCATTAAAGAGTCGACCGTATTCAGAAGCTCTTTGTTCGTGGCCTGCAGATTATCCATTTCTTCTTTCAGCCGGTCAAGTTCTTCTTCAGAGAGACCACCTTTCGTCCAGGCATCACTATACAAAGCCGCTTCATCCTCATTATCCATCCATTCTTCAAATAGATTTTGATTAAGCAGGGGATAGAGATAAAATATCAGAACAAAGACTCCGACAAATGAGCCAACAATAATACCGGCTATTTTGAGAATTTTCATTGCTTTCAACGATTAAAAAATAACGAGGCCACTTCATCCATTTGCTTGCGTTCCAGCTGCTCTAATTGTTTTTTAAATATAGAGTGCTCACGATCCTTTACTTTTTCCATGATATGCGTATCACGGTGAGCTTTGACCAGCTTGTTTCTTTCAGTGGAAACAGCCTTGTCGGCTTTATCCATATCACGCGCCAACCGGCCCATTAACTGGTGGGATTGCTCCAGATGAGCATATGCGTTTCGAAGTTTTCGGGTATCGTATACCGCAGATTTGTCTTTTTCACCCAGAAACTGTTCCAGTTCTGCAGCAACCTGGTCCTTTTTATCTGAAATAATTTGCTTTTGTCGCTGTTTTTCAGCCAGTTTTTGTTTCTGAAGTTTTTCCTTATGTTCGCGGACTTTTAAAACCGGTTCGAGTGAAAACTTGAATTTCATAATCAATTTCCTGCAGGTTGGAGGTCCATTTCCGTGACATTATTGAAAAAGCTTAAACCAACTCTTTCAGTACAGCCCACGGATTTGTGTTTAAATCTGTTTCTTCCATACCCTGCTTCAAAAATGATTCCAAATCCGGATTTTTTTTTATGGCTTCGTCAATTTTTGGATTTGAGCCCTTTACATAGGCCCCAATATTGACCAAATCTTCCGCTTCCCGGTAGGTTGCCAGAATTTCCCGCGCCTTCATGGCAATGGCTCTGTCTTCTCTTGATATGATGTGTGGCATAACCCTCGATACACTTTCCAGTACATCTATGGCCGGATAATGGTTTTTATGCGCCAAACGCCTTGAAAGCACAATATGGCCGTCCAAAATTGACCGTACGGCATCCGCAATGGGCTCATTCATGTCGTCGTTATCCACCAATACCGTATATAGGCCCGTTATACTTCCTTCTTTGGTCTTTCCTGCACGTTCAAGCAGTTTAGGCAACATAGTGAACACGCTCGGAGTATATCCCTTGGTGGTAGGAGGCTCTCCGGATGCCAGGCCGATTTCTCTTTGAGCCATCGCAACACGGGTCACCGAGTCCATCATTAAAAGGACATTTTTTCCTTTGTCGCGGAAATATTCGGCAATAGCTGTTGCCGTTGAAGCTCCTTTAATACGGCTCATAGCGGCCATATCGGATGTTACTGCCACAACAACCGAACGCTTTAGCCCTTCTTCACCCAAAGAGTCGGTTATGAATTCACTTACCTCCCGGCCCCGCTCTCCAATAAGTGCGATGACATTAACGTCTGCCGATGAATTTCTGGCAATCATCCCCATTAAAACACTCTTGCCCACTCCTGAACCTGCAAAAATTCCAAGACGCTGGCCATTTCCCAGAGTGTTGATGGCATCAATCGCCCGGATGCCTGTAAACATGGGGGTGTCAATTCGTCCGCGGCTTAATGGGCTTGGAGGTTCATTATACACCGGCTGATGCTCTACATCCATAACCGGGCCTTTATCATCGATCGGACGTCCGTCTGCATCCACTACTCGTCCCAGTAAATCATCTCCAATTGCCAGAGTCAGAGGTCGGCTGCTAAGTTCAACCAAACATCCGGCCTTCAACCCTTCGATTCGGTCAAATGGCATTAAAAGCGTTTCCTTGTCCCTGATGCCGACCACTTCCGACGTGATGGTTTTTCCTGTTTGCGTGTGTATCGTATAAATTTCACCTACACAAGCCTGCAAACCGGTACATTCCACAATGGTACCTATGACCGTAGAGACCTTCCCAAATCGTTTAGGTTCCTCCGGTATCCATTCGGCCTTATCTCTGATCTGCTCAAAATAGCCGGATAACGACTGTTGTGTTATCGTGTTCATTGTGGAAGAATTAACGATTCTTTAAAATCATGGAGCATTTGCCTGAAATCACGAACCACTTTTTCCTGATTGGTTTCCAACTGAAATTCACCTGGATTGCATTGTTTACCAATCCGCAGAACTACGCCCGTTTTCTCGGCATATTTTTCCTGAAGAGATTCTACAAAGTCAAAATCTTCGGCTGAAACCCATAAGACCGGACGAGACTCCTTTTCTATTTGCTGAAATAATATCGACAACTCTTCCTCAAGCTTATTTCTCATGGCTCCATTGGTAACAGGAATCCCAAGAATTTTCTCGGCAATATCAAAAACCAGATTCAGCAAACCAGGTTTTAATAGCTTCTGCTGTGCCTCCCAGGCCTGAATCGCCTCCATGTACGCTTGTCTTAATGATGCTATACGCTGATCCATTTCTGCCCCGGCATCGCTATAGCCTTCCTCCCGGCCCAGCTTATATCCCTGCCCGAATGCTTCTTTACGTGCCGCTTCTGTTTCTGCAGCCCACTTTTGACGCTCTGCCTTCAGTGCTTCCGAAACATTAACCGATTCGTTTTCATCCTTTTTTTCATCAAAAACCATCTGATAGCTCAGACGAAACTGCTGATCATCCTGCCAGGCCAATTTAGTTTTATCAATAATCTTTCTTGACATAGGTCTATTACTCTACAATTTCATCATCGGACATTTTTCTGGTCGTGATCTGCCCGGCTTCTTCCAGTTTTTTGATTTTCTGAATGATACGCTGCTGCGCCTCTTCTACATCTTTCACGTGTACAGGGCCTAATGCTTCCATATCTTCCTTCAACATATCTACCGCTCTGGTGGACATGTTTTTGAGGAATTTATTGGTCAGCTCTTCGGTCACACCTTTAAGTCCAAGTACCAGATCCGATTTATCCAGCTCGTTAATAATAAGCTGTACCGTTCTGTCGTCGAAGTGTGCAATATCTTCGAAGAGGAACATAAGCTTCTTGATTTCTTCGGCAAGCTGAGGATCTCTTTCCTCAATTTCCTTGATCACATTTCTCTCAACGGAGATGTTCGCTTCATTAAGAATACTTGCAACAACGGATGCACCCCCCTTGACCCGGTCACCGATGGCATCCACTCCGCCCATCTGTTCTTTAATTACTTCTTCGATTTCATCAATAACTTCGGAAGAAATTTTATCCATGGAAGCCAGCCGATAGGTGATTTCTCCCTGAAGTTCATCGTCCAGAAAAGAGAGAACTTCAGCGGATCGCTCCTGGCGAAGCTGGGATAAAATGAGTGCGGCAACCTGGGGGTGCTCATTTTGAAGAAACTGAGCTATCTGATTGGTTTCATTAGACTGAAAAACGCCAAAAGCACTTGTTCCGGTTTCTGCTTCCAGTTTCCGGAACAGCTCATTGGCTTCTTTGCTTCCCTTTGCCTGTGCCAGAATTCCCTTCGCGTAGTCAATGCCTCCTTCAACAATATACTGTTTGGCTGACATCAGGTCGTAAAACTCCCTCATAACGGCATCCACTACTTTGGGACTGACGTTCTTCATCTTGGCGATCTGAAGAGAGAGCTCCTCAATTTCATCATTCCGCATTTTTTTCAGCAGACTGGAGGCACCATCTACACCAAGAGAAATCAATAAAATTGCCGCTTTTTCTACGCCGGTCAATTTATCGACGTCATCAAGCATGTTTTTTCCCTTTTTTTCCGTTGAAACCGCCATATCAGTACCACTTGTTATTTCTTCGTTTCTGTATTAAGGATCGCCCTGATAACACTTGCTGCATCGTCAGGCTGGAGTTCGACAAAATCCCTGATTTCATCCATTATAAATGACTTGTGCGCAATCTCTTTTTGTGCTTCCTTGGACAATTTTCTATTGTAATAATTCTCTTCTTCTTCTCCCATACCGGATTTTCGTTGTTGCTCCTCATCCATATCGCTGTCATCGTCAATTTTTAACTCAGGCCCATCCGGCGAACCACGGAAAAGTACCGGGGTTGTTTCTTCACGAATTCTCTTGGAAGAGTTATAAATAAGAAGAACAAAAAGTAAAAGCGCTGCTAAAATCAATGACCAGCGAATAATTTCATTCCACGGCACAGGACGCTCTACACCGAAATAGCGTTCGTCACCCAGCGGATCATAGAACTGGATCTGGGTGATGCTCATTTCATCTCCTCTTTCCATTTGAATTCCCAGAGCTGTGCGAACCACTTCCCGCAGCTCTTCAAGTTCATCGGTGGTATAGGGCTCTGCTATCATCACTGAACCGCCTTCTTCATTATCCTGAAGATCCTGTTTGTAATTTAAAAGTACAGAGGCCGTTATTCTTCGAATCTCTCCCTGCGGCTTTTCAAATATCTCACGGATTTTATTTACTTCATAGTTTCTGGTCTGTATAGTGCTTTCGTTATCCCTGGAGGATGTCATCACCGTCTGCCCCCTTTCATTCACCGGGGTAAACTCATCGATGGGTACCTGCTGGAACCCGGCATCCGAACTGGACTCCTGCCGTCGCTCTTCTGAAATGATGATCCGGCTGTCCGGGTCAATGATATCCGATTCTCGGCTCAGGCGGTCAAAGTCATGCTCAACGGCTACTCTCAGAATACTGTTCCCGGGCCCCAAAACCCTGTCCAGCATGGTTTGTCCCCGCTCTGTCAGATACGATTCGGTTTTTTGACGCAATTTAATTTGCTGAGAACCGGAGGCAAAATCCGAATCTCCGGCCATGCCCTCTGTCAGGCGGTTCCCGTTTTGATCCAATACCGTTATAGCCGAGTGTTGTAAACCTTCGACACTACCAGCCACCAAAGAAGTCATTCCTTCAACCTGAGCCTGACTCAGTCGCTGTCCGCGTTTCAATGTCAATATAATGGAGGCAGACGCTTCAACGGTTGTTTGTTGGAAAGGGGTTCTTTCGGGCAGTACCAGGTGCACCCGGCTATGCTCAACCTGCTCTAAACTGGAAATGGATCTCGACAATTCTCCTTCAAGCGCACGCTTCATGTTCACTCTTTGCATGAAATCTGTCATTCCCAGTGCATTTGCATCAAATAGTTCGTATCCCTGAACATCGGAATGAGCCAATCCAAGTGATGCCAGCTGCATTCTTAATTCATGCACACGGGAACTTGGTACAAAAATAGACCGGCCGCTGTCTTCAACTCTGTAATCTACCCCTCTGTCTTCGAGTTCAGAGACAATTTCTCTGGCGGAGTCGTTATTAAGTGATCCAAACAAAAGACTGTATTCAGGCCTCAGGGTCCAATAAAATGTTCCTGCCAGAAAAATCAGCATAACGACCGTCAGCATTGCGAAAATGAGTCGCTGCCCGATGGTCATGGGCTCAAAAAAGGCCCGTATGGATTCTGTAAATCTTCCCATAGTTCATCCTATATTTGCATTCGACTGATTTCCTGATAGGCCTCAATCGCCTTATTTCTTATTTCTACCATTAATTGAAAGCTTAATTGTGCTTTCTGCATGTTGATCATTACATCATGGACATTCTCTGTCCTTCCGGCTGCAAAATCCTGAATTCCCTGCTCGGATGTTTTCATTGCCTGATCTACCGAGCCAATAGCTCTTGAAAGCATATCGGAAAAAGAGTCCTCGGTGGCAGGGGTTCTGAATTCAGGCTTTCGTGGAGCAATATCCACTTCTATCGGCTGCTGAAAACCTCTGATTTCGATGGGTCCATTCATTTTATTACCTCATTTAAAACTAAACCGTGACATCTATATACATTCCTCTTCCGGCAAGCATCTGATCCATCTTCTCACCGTTCACTTTGTAAAAGGACATTGATGAAGAAGCACTGGTAAATTGTTTTTTTATCATTTGAGACTCATCATCGGTAAGCTGAGGCATGGCTTCGGTTTCAGCGGCTTTTCTGAGGCCATGGCCTTGCGTGATTTCATGAGTAAATGGATTTTGTACGGATCCGATATTCATAACTTGTTTCCTGCTTTAAATTTCAAGTGATCTTTTGATAATCTGTTTCTCAGCTTCTATCGCACTCAGGTTGGCTTCATAGAGGCGATTTGCGCTGACCATCTGGGTCATTTCTTTTATAAGGTCAATGTCCGGATATCTAACCATCCCATTTTCATCCGCATCCGGATGATTGGGGTCATATTCGTGACGAAAAGAATCGGCCTGGCTTATGTGCGCCTGTGGGCCCAGCCCTGAGGGACTGCCCGGAAAATGAGAGGACGTCGCAACACCGGGCCTGGAAAGATGCCCCGGATTGGTGGTGCGAAGCGAGGATACATTATCCAGCAACATTCTTTGAAAGTCCTGTCGGTTTCCAATACTCCCCTGAACAGACTGAGGACGATAAACATCTGGAGAACCTTCGGGTGCGGAGGTTGATGCGTTTGCTATATTTTGTGAGGCAGCAGATATCTTCTCCCGCTGCACAGCCATTCCCTGAGAAGCCGTTTGAA
The DNA here is from genome assembly GCA_030012235.1 of Balneolaceae bacterium ANBcel3. GTDB lineage: Bacteria > Bacteroidota > Rhodothermia > Balneolales > Natronogracilivirgulaceae > JASCXY01. The sequence continues at coordinate 8,010 of JASCXY010000101.1, forward strand.
AAGTGGAGAATATTCTGTCAGGTAACATAGTTTTCTTAGTTCAGGTACATACTAACGATTAATTCCGGTGATACCGGTTCGAAGCATATCAAAATGATGACGAAGCGACCGTGCCATTACATTCACCCTGATTTGAGTGTCAGACATCTCCAGTAACTCATCTTCCAACACCGGCGCCTGGTTCGTTTCAACGATGGTAGGATGTACCTCGCTCATTCCCCGGACTCCGGAAGACTGCTGAGCACGCTGCAACTCATCTTCGAAACGAACTTCCAGCTTTTTAAAACCGGGAGTATCCAGATTTGCAATATTCGCTGAAGTCATCCTTTGGCGCAGTGTCAGGGCATCCATCGTACGGGCCATTAGTTGCGAATGATTGTTATCTATCAGTTTCATGGCTAAAAGGGTTAATTTTCTTCTGTTTTTCTTTCCTGTTACTGCTACAGCAACAGCCATGCCATTTTTCCGCCTATTTCCAATTCGTTTTTTCCCAATTCCATCCGTTGTTCTTTTTTGGTGTTTGATTCTCTTCATGGCAATTTTTTCCGCTTTACAAAAAAGCACTAAAAGTATCCCGGAATTAGCTGATAATGAATATTAAGATATCCTAACAAACCAGACAGGCGAATCATGGAACCAGCGACGATTACCCGAACAACTGTACATAATGATGAAGATTCGTTGTACTATTCCGATTTGCGGACAGGCACTTTGTCCGTTACAGCGGATACGGTTAGCACCAGAAAGACGGCTTCTTATGAGGATTTAAAGCCGTTTATTGATACGGAAGCACATCCTGTTTTTATCACAGACTCTTTCAGTAACCTGGTGATCCTTTCAAACGAAGCAGCGCTTCGAAGTAACGGTGGACGCACTTATGAGGGAAGGCCCATTGAACAGATCCTGTGGTGCCAAGAGCAGATCTCTAAAAATTGTACGTATGCATGGTTCGATAACCAATGGTTTTACCTTAAAAAGGAACTTTTTACTTGGAAAGGAAGCTCTTTCCAAAAAGTCTCATTGGAAATACCCTCCAATCATCCGAAAAACATAGATATCGAAAACGCAAAAAATATGATCGCGGTCATGCTGCATCGGTTTCGTTCACCGATGACCGGCATGTTAGGGTATCTGGATCTTCTGGCGACACAAAATACCGATGCAAATAAGACCCGGCACTTTGGCCTCTTGAATGACGGGATGCAGCATTTGAATGATTTGCTGGAAGAAATGGAAGATCTGTATTCAATAAATCCGGAGGCCGAATCCCAAAGTTTTTATGTACAGGCTCTGGTTCAGGAAATTATGGATGATATAAAGTCCGTAACTACCCGTCCCATTTCAATTAACGTCACCGGCAAGAGCCGTGCTGTTGAAATGAGCCGAAAAAAACTGGGAGCGCTGCTTCGCATACTCCTGACGAATGCGATTGAACATCAAAGCGGTAGCCGTCCAGAAATCAATATTGAGCTTGTCTCTACACGAAAAATCGTTATTACCAATTATGGAAAGCCGGTATCCGACTACCTCGAAAAAAAGATGTTCTCTCCGTTCATGACTACAAAAGCACAGAATATGGGAATTGGCCTGACCAGAGCACTCTTGCTCGCTAAATATATTGGAGCGTTGGTCATACTGACAAATAATACGGAAGAATCCGGGATATCTTTCACTATTCTTTTACCGCCTCTGGTTCCTTATATGTAAAAACAGTAGAGTTAGCAGGGGTTCATGTTATGATAATATGAACCCTCCGGGGTTTACGGCCTCAAAATGGGGCCATTCTTTTTATTTTATTCTTTTTCTATTCTGCTCGTTATAATATCTATTTCATCGCCCAGTTCTTCCGGTGTAAAAGGTTTATGAATAAAAGAAGCGCCTTG
>JASCXY010000102.1 GCA_030012235.1 Balneolaceae bacterium ANBcel3
GACAAGTCACGGCCATAGCATTTTGCACAAACACCACGGGCAGACTCACAGGTCAGTACCGAACGAATCTCTACTTCTTCAAGAGAAGTTTCTGCAATTTTAGATGCAATTCGCTCATCAATCATCTGGTTAGAGCTTACAATAAGCTCATCGGTAAGGGGATCGTAGACATCGTGCATAGATACACGGCCTAATACCCGATCTTCAAGGCTTTCAACGATATCTTCATTGTCTTTGAGAGCCTGAATTTTAATACCTCTGAGCGTACCACAATCGTCTTCCGTTACGATCAAATCCTGAGAAACATCTACAAGCCTTCTGGTAAGATAACCGGCATCTGCTGTCTTAAGAGCCGTATCAGCAAGACCTTTTCGGGCACCGTGCGTAGAAATAAAGTATTCAAGAACGGTAAGACCTTCTTTAAAACTGGAAAGAATAGGCTGTTCAATAACTTCATTTCCTGTCTGCAATGAACTCTTCTGAGGTTTAGCCATGAGGCCCCGCATACCGCCAAGCTGACGAATCTGCTCTTTGGAACCCCGTGCTCCGGAATCTGCCATCATAAATACAGGGTTAAAACCACCCTTATCTTTGGTCAGAGCCTGGAACAACGTTTCTGAAACCCTGTTCGTTGTACTTGTCCACTTATCGATAACCTGATTATATCGCTCATTATCCGTGATAAAACCATTTTCATATCGTTCCTGGATTAAAAGTACTTCATCCTGAGCCTGCTTGATATACATTTCTTTTTCATCCGGGATAACGATGTCATCCAGGCTGAAAGACAATCCGCCCTTTGTGGCATGTTCAAAACCAAGATACTTCATGTCATCAAGGAACTTGGCTGTTTTTTCCGTACCTGTTTCAGCAAAAACCGCTGCAATCAGGTTTCTGAGCTCTTTTTTACCAAAAGTCAAATTGATATAGCCAAGCTCTTCAGGAATAATTTCATTGAACAGCACTCTTCCTGTAGTAGTTTTGACAATTTTTCGAACAACTTCGTCCCCTTCTTTTCGAAGAATGCGCACATTGATTTTTGCATGCAAATCAATATAATTTCTGTCGTATGCGATTTTCACTTCTTCAGGAGATGCGAAGGTTTTGCCTTCGCCACGTGCCCCTTCCGCCATTTTGGTCAGATAATAAATACCAAGAACCATGTCCTGCGAAGGAACCGTTACGGGGCTTCCATTGGCCGGATTCATGATGTTATGTGAACCGAGCATAAGAACCGTTGCTTCCAGAATAGCATCATGGCTAAGCGGAAGGTGGACGGCCATCTGGTCACCATCAAAGTCAGCGTTGAATGCCGTACAGGAAAGAGGATGCAAACGGATCGCTTTGTCTTCGATAAGAACCGGCTGATATGCCTGAATTCCAAGTCGGTGCAACGTCGGCGCCCTATTAAGAAGAACCGGGTGACCGTCGATCACTTTTTCAAGCACATCCCAAACCACATCATCCCTTCGGTCAACGACCTTTTTGGCACTTTTAACGGTTTTGACATATCCCCGTTCAATGAGCCTTCGGATGATAAAGGGTTTATACAACTCAACCGCCATTTCCTTCGGCAATCCACATTCATGGAGCTTCAGTTCCGGGCCTACAACAATTACAGACCGGCCGGAATAATCCACCCTTTTACCGAGAAGATTCTGACGGAATCGGCCGCTTTTACCTTTAAGCATATCGCTGAGCGACTTCAACGGCCGATTGTTGCTTCTCACAGCATTCATCTTCCGTGAATTGTCAAACAACGAATCTACGGCTTCCTGAAGCATTCGCTTCTCATTCCTTAAAATCACATCCGGTGCTTTGATGTCAATCAGACGCTTCAGTCGGTTATTGCGGATAATAACCCTTCTATACAAGTCATTAAGATCCGATGTAGCAAAACGTCCGCCTTCAAGAGGCACCAAAGGCCTTAATTCGGGTGGAATCACGGGAATGACACGCATGACCATCCACTCGGGCCTGTTTTCTCTGGATTTGTTAGCTGCACGGAACGATTCAATTACCTGAAGCCTTTTGAGAAACTTTTTCTTTCTCATGGCAGACGTTTCGTGCTTTACGGATTCACGATACTTGTAGGCCGATTTATCCAGCTCTATATTCATCAGAAGCGCTTCAATGGCTTCTGCGCCCATTTTAACTACAAACTTATCAGGGTCCTCGTCGTCAATTAATCGATGGTCATCTGGCAACTGGCTCATGATATCATAATACTCCTCTTCTGATATCATATCTCCTACCTTATAACCCAAATCCCGGGCAAGGCCTGGTTTCACCACTACAAAATTCTCATAATAGACGATCTTCTCAAGGTTCTTTGAAGATAAGCCAAGAAGATAGGCAATTTTGTTTGGCATGGATTTGAAATACCAGATATGAACCACAGGAACGGAAAGGGTAATATGTCCCATTCGTTCGCGTCGAACAGCTTTTCTGGTAACTTCAACACCACATCGGTCACAAATAATCCCTTTATATCGGATGCGCTTGTATTTTCCGCAATGACACTCCCAGTCTTTGACCGGGCCAAAGATTTTTTCACAGAACAAGCCATCCTTTTCTGGCTTAAAGGTTCTGTAGTTTATGGTTTCAGGATTCAGCACTTCACCATTTGACCGAGACAAAATGGATTCTGCCGATGCGAGTGAAACGCGCAAACTCTTAAAATCTTTAGATACGGATTCGCTTTTTGTAAACGGCAAGGATGTACCTCCGTTGATTTTGAAATAAGTTGATCTGTTGGAGTTCTACAGGTTACGTTCAGTACTTCATTCGTTAATGCTGACCTCAAGGCCAAGGCCCTGAAGTTCCCTGACAAGAACGTTGAAGGATTCTGGCGTCGTACCCTCCGGAAGGTTTTCACCTTTAACAATCGCTTCATACACTTTTGAGCGTCCTTTTACATCATCACTCTTAACCGTGAGCATTTCTTTAAGAATGTTGGACGCACCGTATGCATATAAAGCCCAAACTTCCATTTCTCCCAGACGCTGGCCACCAAACTGTGCTTTACCGCCAAGTGGCTGCTGGGTGATCAGTGAGTATGGCCCAATGGAACGGGCATGAATTTTGTCCTCAATGAGGTGGTTCAGCTTCAGCATGTAGATATAACCTACCGTTGTCATCTGCTGGAACCGTTCGCCGGATTGACCGTCATACAGATAGGTTCGGCCATTTTCGGGCAGGCCGGCTTTCTTGAGCCATTCCTGAATATCATCATAGATAGCACCATCAAATGTTGGTGTGGCAAACGTCACACCCAGTTTTGCACCGGCCCAGCCAAGAATGGTTTCATAGATCTGGCCCAGGTTCATTCGGGATGGTACCCCAAGAGGATTCAAGACAATATCTACCGGTGTCCCGTCTTCAAGAAATGGCATGTCTTCTGCAGGTACTACTTTTGCAACCACACCTTTATTTCCGTGACGACCAGCCATCTTGTCACCTACACCAAGCTTACGTTTTTTGGCAACGTATACTTTTGCTTTTTGGACAATACCCGGTGGTAGTTCATCGCCTACCTGAATGGTATACTTTCTACGCTTGAGATCTGTCTCATATTGCCTTCTCAGCTGACGGTAATTCAGGAATAATGTCCGGATATGTTCATTCACTTTATCATCCTGACACCAGTTCTGACGGGCCTTGAGGAACAGAGGATCCATTCCTTCGAAGGTCTGCTTACGATACTTTTCTCCTTTGGGGATGAGTTCATGTCCCATGTGGTCAACCACTCCCGGAGATGTTTTATCCTTAAGCAACTTATACATTCTGTCCGCCCATTGCGTATTCAGCGTTGACAGATCTTCACGATATTTTTCATTTTCTCGTTCAACCAGCTCTTTTTCCTCTTTACGGGAAAGTTGCTCGTCTTTTTTACGACTAAACAGTTTCGTATCGATTACGACACCAGACACTCCCGGCGGTGTTTTGAGCGAGGCATCTTTTACATCACCGGCTTTGTCACCAAAAATGGCCCGAAGCAATTTTTCTTCAGGAGTCGGATCGGTTTCTCCTTTAGGAGTAATTTTTCCGACAATGATGTCGCCCGGATTAATTTTTGCACCGACACGAATGATCCCATTTTCATCCAGATTACGGGTAGCTTCTTCACTGACATTGGGGATCTCCCGGGTCAGTTCTTCTTCACCCCGTTTGGTATCACGTACCTGTTGTTCAAATTCCTGTATATGGATAGAAGTATAAATATCTTCAGAAACCACGCGTTCACTAATGACAATGGCATCTTCAAAATTATAACCTCTCCATGGCATAAAAGCTGCCAGCAAGTTCCTTCCAAGTGCAAGCTCCCCTTTATTGGTCGCGCAACCATCGGCAATAGGCTGTCCTTCGATAACCTTGTCACCCACTTTCACCAGTGGTCGTTGATTGGAGGTAGTGTCCTGATTGGTTCGTTCAAACTTTGTAAGGTTGTATTTGATGATCCCTTCATCAAAATGAGCAAGCGCCTCCAGTTCATCCCGCTCATAGCGAATATGAACTTCCGTTGCACTTACATAAACAACTTCTCCGTTTCCTTCAGCAACGATCAATGCCCGGGAGTCCCTGGCAGCACGATACTCCAGACCGGTACCAACAAAAGGTGCTTCCGGACGCAAAAGTGGAACGGCCTGACGCTGCATGTTAGAACCCATAAGAGCCCTGTTAGCATCATCATGCTCGATAAACGGAACCATTCCTGCTGCAACCGATACAATCTGGTTCGGTGCAATATCCATGTATTTCACTTCATCAGGCGTAGCAAGACCTACGTTGCTGTCCCGGAAACGTGAGAAAATATGTTCATTTTCAAACGTATCATTTTCCTTCAAAGGAGCATTCGCCTGCGCAATAATCGTCTCATCTTCCTGTTCAGCAGCAAGATATTCAATATTTTTGGTCACCTTTCCATCGTCTACCTTTCGGTATGGTGTTTCAATAAAACCAAAATCATTCACCTTTGCATGTACACAAAGAGATGAGATCAAACCAATATTCGGGCCTTCAGGAGTTTCAATGGGACATAAACGTCCATAGTGCGTATAGTGAACGTCTCGTACCTCGAAACCGGCTCGTTCTCTGGTCAGACCACCAGGACCCAGAGCAGACATCCTTCTTTTGTGCGTAAGCTCTGCCAATGGATTGGTTTGATCCATGAACTGAGAAAGCTGGTTCGTTCCGAAGAAGGTATTAATAACACTGGATATGGTCCGGGCATTTACCAGGTCTTGCGGAGTAAACTGTTCAGCATCACGAGAATTCATTCGTTCTCTGATGGTGCGTGTCATTCTGGCCAGACCGAGTCCAAACTGCTGAGAAAGTTGCTCCCCAACGGTCCGCACCCTTCGATTACTCAGGTGATCGATATCGTCCACCTGTGATTTCATATCCTTGAGGCGGATCAATTCCTTTAGAATGGCAATAATATCGCCTTTCGTAAGAACCTGTACTTCTAGAGGTTCATCCAAATGCAGGCGTTTATTAAGACGGTAACGTCCTACTTCTCCAAGGTCATAGCGTTTATCACTGAAAAACAGTCTTTCGAGCACATTTCTGGCCGTTTCCATATCCGGCATATCACCGGAACGAATCTGTCGGTATACTTCTGAAAGAGCACTTTCCTCATCATGAGTACTGTCTTTTCGAAGGGTATTCACAATCACCGAATCCAGAACTTCGTCTTCTGTTTCTTTCAGCACATGAATAGAAGAAACATCGGCTGATTTCAGGACAGAAAAATCTTCGTCTGTCAATTTATGATCTCTCGCAAGAAGTACATTCCGCTTTTTAGCTTCTGTTACTTCCCCTGTTTCGTCATCTACGACCTCTTCAACCACCTCTTCTACAATATCCGTGGCAAGAGTTCTTCCAATTGCATCTTTATATGTTTTGGCGTTTTTCAGGGAAATTTCATCCGACAATTCAAAAATGGTGAGAATATCATAGTCGGTTGAAAATCCAAGTGCTCTCAAAAGAGTAGTAACCGGGAGCTTTTTCTTCCTGTCAATATAAGCCCACAAAACATCACGGATATCAGTGGTAAACTCGATCCAGGAACCCTTAAAAGGAATAACTCTTGCAGAATAAAGCTGGCTTCCGTTAGGATGAAGGGATTGTCCAAAAAAGACACCGGGTGAACGGTGAAGCTGGCTTACAATAACCCTCTCTGAACCATTGATGATAAACGTCCCCTGTTCTGTCATCCAGGGTAAATCACCAAGAAATACTTCTTGTTCAATGGTTTCACTGGCGTCGTCACCAGGATCTGACGATGAAAGTCTCAATTTGGCTTTCAATGGAAGCGCATAGGTTAACCCTCGGTCCTGGCACTCTTTGATAGAGTATTTAGGTGTATCAACCGAATAATACAGGAACTCCAGAATATTTTGCTCCCTGGTATCCTGAATTGGAAAATGCTCCAGAAAAATACTTTGCAGACCACTTTCCTCCCGATCCTCGGGATCAATATCCCACTGTGTAAAACGCCGGAAAGATTCCAGCTGAACATCGAGAAAATCGGGGTAGTCTAAAACATTTTGGGTGCGAGCGAAAGAAATGCGTCCGGTATGGGATTGGATGGTGTTGCTATTACTCAAGGCTACCTCGTCCTTAGTTAATGGATGTGCACACACGATTACATGGATATCCACTATGGACATCCAATTCGAAATAAGTCGGACTCATGATTACATGAGTCCATAGACACCAATAGCCAATACCGGTAATGTTACCGGTATTGGCTTGGAATAAGAAAAGATCAGAATAAATTATTTGAGCTCGATTTCAGCTCCGGCTTCCGTAAGCTTTTCCTTGATGGATTCTGCTTCTGCCTTGTCAACACCCTCTTTGATGTTGCTTGGAGCGCCATCAACAAGTTCTTTAGCTTCTTTCAGTCCAAGACCGGTTAAACCGCGAACTTCTTTGATAACCGCAATTTTGTTTCCGCCTGGTGCTTTCAGAACAACTGTAAATTCAGTTTGCTCTTCAGCTGCATCTCCATCAGCCGCTGCTGCTGGTGCTGCAGCTACAGCGGTAGCTGCCGGTTTGATACCGTATTCATCTTCCAGAACCTGTGCAAGTTCGTTTGCTTCTTTAACAGTCAGGTTTACGAGTTGTTCTGCTATTTCTTTGACATCTGCCATTACTATGTACTCCCGTTGGTTGTTATTCAGTTTGTTAAAAGTCTTTTAGTCTTCTTTTTCAGCGATGGTTTTTACTGCTCCAACAATATTAGACCCCTGTGACTGGAGCCCGCCGACTACGTTGGAAATCGGGCTGAGTAACAGTCCGATGATATCGCCGATAACTTCTTCTTTGGATTTCATTGCAGCCAGATAATCCAATTGATCAGATGCATAAACTACATCTTCAATTGCTGCTGCTTTAAACTCCGGTTTCTTACTGTCCTTAAGTATTTTTTTAAGAACTTTTGCCGGAACGGCAACATCCCCTTTTACAATGGAATATGCGGTTTCATTCACCGTATGATCTTCAATTCCTTCAAACCGGCCGGTTTCTTTCAGCGCCCGGCGAAACAAAGTATTGTTATATACTTTGTAAGGGATATCGTTTTTGCGAAATTCTCCTCTCAGATCGTTCAATTCAGCAACAGACATTCCCTTGAAATTTGTTAAATAAAGGGCATCCGCTTCCTGAAGTTCATCAACGAGTTTCGCTACTATTTCTTTTTTTTCAGCTAAAGTTGCCATGAAACTATTACTGTCATTTAGGATTGTACCGCCGACCGGGAAACAGGTATACTTGGACCCATAGTCGAACTCATCGTTACACTACGTATATAGGCCCCTTTTGCGGAAGCAGGCCGTAATTTTATAACTGTCTTCAAAAAGGCTTCGGCATTGTCCCGGATTTGCTCTGCATTAAAGCTGCTTTTTCCGATAGATGTATGAAGAATACCGTATTTATCAACTCTAAAGTCAATTTTACCGGCTTTAACTTCATTGATTGCCTGAGCTACATCCATGGTCACCGTACCACTTTTAGGATTCGGCATAAGTCCTCTCGGGCCTAATACTTTTCCTAAACGGCCGATTTTACCCATTACATCAGGTGTAGCAACTATAACATCGATTTCTGTCCAGCCTTCCTGAATCTTTTCAATATAGTCATCCAGACCAACATGTTCGGCACCGGCTTCTTTTGCTTCTTCCTGTTTGGAAGGATTTACCAGTGCAAGCACACGAATGGATTTTCCCGTTCCATGTGGTAATGAAACTGTGCCGCGTACCATTTGGTCCGCGTGACGTGGATCCACTCCAAGCCGGATGTCCATATCTATAGATGCATCGAATTTAGTAACCGATGTCTTTTTAACTAATTCAGAAGCTTCATCGAGGTTATATTCTTTTCCGGCCTCAATTAAGTTTTTAGCTTCTATATATTTTTTTCCTCTTTTAGGCATAATCTAAAATCCGCAAAATGATTACTTTTTTCGATCAACTCTGAGACCCATGCTTCTCGCAGTTCCTGCAACCATTTCGGCGGCAGCATCAACATCATGGGCATTAAGGTCCTTCATTTTCATCTCGGCTATTTCCTTGCATTTGCTCCATGCAACCGTACCGACTTTAATTTTATTCGGTTCACCTGACCCGGACTTCAGCTTGAGTGCCTGCTTCAGCAATACCGCTGCCGGAGGTGTTTTGGTTACAAAAGAAAATGATTTATCCTGATAAACAGTAATTACTACCGGGATAATGGTGCCGGTGCTTTCCTGAGTTTTTGCATTAAATGCTTTGCAAAACTCCATAATATTCACGCCAGCCTGGCCCAATGCAGGTCCCACAGGTGGTGCAGGATTAGCCTGGCCACCCATGATTTGCAATTTAATTACTTTACTAACTTTCTTAGCCATATCGTATTATATCTACTATTTAAAACACTTTTTTTTAAAGCACTGGGCCCGACAACTTTTTATCCTGTTTATCAGGCTTCCGGATCTACCTGGTTAACATCTACTTCTACCGGTGTACGTCTTCCGAAAATACTAACTAATACACGAAGCTTAAGTTTATCCGGATATACTTCTTCAACTGTACCATCGAAGTCCCTGAACGGGCCATCTATAACTTTTACCAAATCACCTTTTTTAAACGGTATTTCAACCAGTCCCGCTCCTTCTGCTTCCTTCGCCTGACTGGTTCTTCCAAGAATACGGTTTACCTCATCCTGTTTTAAAGGCGTTGGCTTGGTACTATCCTTGTCGTTTTTCAAAAATCCAATCACAGATGGGGCGTTTGATACAAGATTATTTACGGAATCATCGTAAATCGCCTCCAACAAAATATAACCAGGGAAAAAGTTCTTTTCCCGAGTCCTCTTTTTTCCAGACCGAATCTCTATTACCGTTTCACTCGGAATAAGTATTTCAGAAACCTTATCCTGCAACCCTTCTTCCTCGAGTTCACGCTGAAGATACTCTTTAACCTTCTTTTCGTGTCCCGAGAAACATCGGACTACATACCAGTTCCGTTGTTGTTTTTCCATGTTAACCAAAGATCAGTTCTAGTACGGTACTGTATACCCGGTCGACTCCAAAAATAAAAAGCGATACGATAATGGAGAAAACGACAACAATAACGGTACTGTCAATGAGCTCTTGTTGTGTGGGCCAGGAGACTTTACCCATCTCCTTCTTCACACTTTGAAAATATTCTGATATTTTACTCATAAAATGTATCTAAACCTCAAAGAATGGCACGGGTGGAGGGACTCGAACCCCCAACCTACGGTTTTGGAGACCGTTGCTCTGCCAATTGAGCTACACCCGTACAAATTCATAAAGGGTATGCCTTTTGGGATGAAACGGAACG
>JASCXY010000103.1 GCA_030012235.1 Balneolaceae bacterium ANBcel3
CGATAGGGAAACATTTTGAATACACATAACATCACTTCTCTTCAAAGAGTCATATATTAACCATAGCTCAATGAGATTTTTATACCAGGCTTTTTAGCTGATAGCCTTTAGAAGGTATCGATAAGAGAAAAGATTTCATTTTAATCTCAAGAAAGATTCAAGTTCATGCCATTTTCTGTAATACGTGTTCCACTGATTATTCTACTAATCTCTATTCCATGCACAATGTATGCACAGGTGGCCATTAATGAAGTGATGGCTTCGAATAGTTCGACCATTGCCGACGAGGATGGAGATTATGAGGATTGGATCGAGCTCTATAATTATTCTCCTTTTCCAATTCATCTTGAAGGGCACGGTTTATCCGATGACTATGATAATCCCCTGCGCTGGATCTTCCCTGATATCACCATAGAACCCGGAGAATATCTGCTGATATGGGCTTCCAACAAAGACCGCCGGGATCCAGGGCAACCTCTGCACACCAACTTCGCAATCAGCTCAGCCGGTGAAGAAGTACTGCTTTCAGCTCCAAATGGAATGATAATAGATGAGATAGAGGCACGTCCCATACCAAACAACATTTCACTTGGACGTTATCCTAATGGTCTAGGTGATTTAATGTACTTTGACCATCCGACCCCTTCTGCTCCAAACGAAGACAACGGGTACCAAAACATTCTGAGTGAACCTCTTTTTTCGATCTCCCCGGGCTTTTACTCCACCACACATACACTCGAAATAATACCTCCTGCCGAAGGCGCAACTATTTACTATACTACAGACGGCTCCAAACCAACCACGGAGTCACTGGTTTATGAAAGCCCTATTAAACTCGAACCAAGAACCGGTGAAAAGAACGTTCTTGCGATAATCAGAACAAATCCAATTGAAGCCGATGCTTTTTCCAGAGGATGGATTGAGCCGGAGATACTTCTTAATAAAGCACACACGATTCGGGCAAAAGCAAAAAAAACAGGACACCTCAGTTCCAGCATAAACACGGGCACCTGGTTTATGGATATCGAAGAAAGAGATATTCCTGTCTTATCTTTAACCACAGAACCGGATCATTTTTTTCATGATGATACCGGCATTTATGTTCCGGGAGCTATTTATAACGATACCGGATATGGAGATAATCAGTGGGGAAAACCAAATGCCAACTACTTTCAACGTGGACGAGAATGGGAGCGTCCGGCATCTTTAGAATGGTTTGAGCAAGGCCAACAAAAATTCAGACAAGATATCGGGGTAAGAATTCACGGAGGTGGCAGCCGCTCTTTGCCTATGAAGTCGTTACGATTATATGCCAGAGGCTCATACGGTCAAACTCATTTTGAATACCCCTTGTTTGAAGATCAAAATTATGCCGCCTATAAAAGATTTTTATTACGCAATTCCGGTCAAGATTTCTACCAGCGGTCAACCATGTTCAGAGATGCATTCATGCAGACACTGGTCCGTAACTTAAACTTTGACACACAAGCCTACCGCCCGGTTATTTTATTTTTAAATGGTGAATACTGGGGAATCCACAATGTGCGGGAACGTTATGATAAATACTATTTCGAACGGGTCTATAGCGTAGAAGAAGAAAACTTAGATCTTCTGACCGGCCGGCATCTCATAAAAGAAGGCTCTGACCAGCATTATATGAAGATGCTTGAATTTATTGAAAATAACTGCCTGAGCGAACCCGGCAATTACGCCTATATCCAAACTCAAATGGATATTAAAAACTATATTGATTATGTCATCGCAAACGTATTCTTTCGAAATACCGATTGGCCTGCAAACAACATAGACTTTTGGCGTTATAGTGGCCCAATAGATTCTGATATTCCCGAAAAAGACGGGAAATGGCGCTGGCTTTTATTTGACACTGATTTTGGTTTTGGTTTAAGTGGCGGACGTGGAGCCTGGGAATTTAATATGATGGAGATTATTTCAGATGAAGAAGGCATGCACTGGTATAACAGACCCTGGTCCACATTAATCATCCGGGCCCTATTCGAAAGTGAAGACTTTAGAGAAAAATTCATCACACGCTTTTCCGATTTGCTGAATACCACTTTTCAACCAACTCACATTTCTGAACTCATAGACCACTTTCATGACCTGCTCGCCCCTGAAATTGAAACTCATATCGATCGATGGAGTTATCCAGAATCTGTCTCACAATGGGAAAGTAATATACAACTCATGAAAACTTTTGGAGAACTAAGACCTGAATATCAGTGGAACCATTTAAAGGATCATTTTGATCTAAAAAACCGTATTAACGTAACGATAGATTCGAGTCATCCAAATGCCGGGAGCATTCTTCTGAATACCTTAAAAATTCATCCTTTGCTTGATGGCATTCAAAGTCCGGAGTTAACCTTTCCGTGGACAGGCTCCTATTTCCCTGAGATACCGATATCCGTATCTGCTGATCCCGTGCCGGGATTTTCTTTCAGCCATTGGATTCGAAATGGAAAAAAGATTCAGACGGACACTCTTAAAGTTACGCCTGAGCAGGGTTCAGATCTAAAAATAACCGCCGTATTTATTGAGAATGATGACTATTATAATGAAACTTTCCCTGAAGCCTATGTACTTGGAAAGGATACAAGCTATCATTTTTTAGAATGGCCTTCGGATACAACCTCCGGCGTATTTCCCGAATCCATGGCATTTGTGTATATGGAGGATCATGATCCGGGGCTTTCTTCAAACATTGCCGGCTTTACCAACGGTGCGTATGACCTGGATTCCCGAACACGTATCAATGGCCTGGATGAGGATGGGTTTGCTTTTATAAATACCTCCAATGAAGAAGGAAACCCCGGGTATCCCGGAAGAACGCTGGGGGGTGCTTTACTGGCACTGGATACCCGCGATGTTTCCGGTGTACAAGTAGAGTTCACTGCCGGAACGGTACGGCCTAATTCCAGGGAATATCATCTTCGATTACAATATCGAATAGGCGACCAGGGCGACTTCCACGATGTTTTGCATTCCGACAACAGCCCGGTTGAGTATCGAAGAAATGAAGAGGCCGGCCACCAGGAAACCATCGGACCGGTTTCGTTGCCACCGTATCTGATTGACCTGCCTTATGTACAGCTTCTCTGGCGTTATTATTATATCGGAATCCGCTTTGACGAGATATCGGGTGCACGAACAAAAATCCTTGTGGATGAAATCAAGGTATCAGAACAAAGTGATACCGACTCATCGGAGGATGAAGACCCGATAAAAGAAATCGCTCTTCATCAAAATTATCCCAACCCCTTTAATGAGAATACGACCATAACATTTAGTATACCGGATCCAATGCATGTAAATGTACGTATCTATGACATCAACGGGCGTTTGGTAGAAACTCTCACCGATCAACCTTATTCACCCGGAACCCATCGGCTTACTTTCAGTAGCGAGGCCTTTTCCAGCGGCGTGTACCTGTATGTTTTGGATACCGGCACGTATCAGGAAACTAAAAAAATGTTGTTAGTCAAATAGTGCCATTTGATCACATAAGTACATCATCTAATACGTGATGTACTTTGAATCCCGGTTATTACACTTCCAGGATCATCCCGGAAGTCATGAACGTATAAGTTCTATCTGAGTGGGGCAAGACCTTCGATTACATGTAGCACCGACAGTCCGCTCAGAATTGCTCCTGTGATTCCAGATTCTTCAACAAATGAGAAAGGTTGAGCTTGTGAATCGGAATGAGATACCTGGAGTCAAACGCATCCTTATGAATGCCATAGGTGCCGGTACCCCGAAAATCCACTATACAAATGTGGTCAACAATCTTGATGATTTCGCCAATTCCGTAAAACTCAGGACTCGGGCCATAATAGACCAAATCTCCCGGATCCAGGCGGTTGTCGGCTCTCCTGTGAAACGGCAATATCACGGGCAGGCGATCGATTCGGTATGGCAGGCGCTTGGTTTCCATGTCAAAAACGGTTCAATATACGAATTTCAAGCCTTTTGATGAATGGTTATGCGTCTTTTTTCTTTTTCTTCATGCTCAATGGTTACACTCCGGACATGGTCCGGCAACAAAGACTCAATAACCTCCGGCCACTCTATTACACATACCCCCTGCCCAAACAGATACTCTTCGATACCGATATTCATGGCTTCCTCAGCCGATTCCAGGCGGTAGCAATCCAGATGATACAATGGTACATCGGATGCATATTCATGTATTATGGCAAACGTTGGTGACTGAACTTCTTCCGGATTTATCCCCATTGCCTGTGCAATACCCTTTGTAAACTGAGTTTTCCCGGCTCCAAGATTTCCATAGAGGCATACTACATCTCCGGGCTTAAGCAATTTTCCAAAGGCAACCCCCGTATCCACTGTTTCGGAGCTGGAGGCCGATATTAATTTCTTATCTGCTATCATTCTTATTCACAAATAATTAGAGCACCCGTCCATATTTTGGCAAAACAGCCCGATGGTTTAATCTTCTTCAAGATCGTACGAGTGTGCTTTTCGTTTACGTAAAGCTGAACACCCATCCATAACAGAAGGGCTATGATTTTGGTTTCAAATGAGCCAGCGGCAAAATCATTTCTTCCATGGAAGCACCGCCATGCTGGAAAGAGTCGCGGTATTTCTGCTGGAACTTATTATAGTTCGTCGGATAAATGAAGAAATAGTCTTCCTTGGCAATAATGTAGTTGACGTTCCCTTTTCTTTTGGGAAGGAAGTAATCCTCTGGTTTCTCAATAAAAATTGCCGCCCCCGGATCGCATCGTAAATGCCTTCCATATTTATATCTGAGACTGGTAGACGTGTCACGGTCACCCAGTACCTTGGTATCTCTCAAAGATCTGACCGACCCATGGTCTGTGGTGATAATAATGGAAACATCTTGTTTGGAAAGGGTTTGTAACATTTGAAAAAGAGAAGAATGTGCAAACCAGGTTCTGGTTAATTCTCTGAAAGCGGTAACATCCGGTGCAATTTCTTTGAGCACATTGGAATCTGACCGGCTGTGAACCAGGGTATCCACGAAATTGAAAACAAAAGCACTAAATTTGGATTGGGTATAGTTTATAATACGATCCGCAATTTTTTTCCCGTCTCCGGTTTGAAGAATTTTTTCGTATTTCGGAGAAATATCCACCTTTTTTCTTTTAAACTGATCCGTAAGAAGCTCCGCTTCATGTTTGTTCAGCGATGTTTCGTTTTCATCACCGAAGGACCAAAGTTCGGGATAATGTCTCTCGATTTGTGCCGGATATAAACCCGAAAAAATGGCGTTCCTGGAGTATGGAGTTGCTGTAGGTAAAATGGAATAATAAAAACGGGTATCAATTTGAAAATAGGGCTGAAGCATTTTTTCAAAAACAAGCCACTGATCGTAACGAAGGCAGTCTATGACAAATAAAAAGGTACTTTTTTCTTCTTTTATCTCGGGGAAAATGACTTCCTCTATGATATCCGGAGAGAGCATCGGGCGGTCTTCCCGGCTTGAACGAAGCCAATCGTAGTACTCTTCTTCGATATATTTCCCAAATGCAACATTTGCAGACTGTATCTGGTCCTGAAGAACCTGCAATAAGCCCTCTTCAGAGCTTTTTAAATCCATTTGCCATCCGGTCAGCTTTTTATAGATGTCAACCCACTCATTCCAGTCCGGTTGCTCATTAATCATCATCGTGATTTCATTGAAGCTTCTCAGATACGATTGAGCTGATTTTTCATTCTGAATACGCCTCCGGTCCAGAATCCGCTTTACCGTCAGAACTATCTGACTGGGATTAACCGGCTTGATCAGATAATCAGAGATCTTCCCTCCAATGGCATCTTCCATGATCTCTTCTTCTTCGCTCTTGGTAATCATCACTACCGGTATCCCTGGCTGAATGGTTTTTAACTCGCCCAAAGTAGTCAATCCATCCATACCCGGCATCTGCTCATCTAAAAAAATGATATCGTACGCATTCCTTTTGACCAGCGTCAGTGCATCTTCTCCGTTCGTTACCGGTGTCACCTGATACCCCTTGTTCTCAAGAAATATCATATGCGGTTTAAGCTGATCTATTTCATCATCGACCCATAAAATTGAAATACTCATGGAAACACTGGTTAAAATCTCAAGTTGACCGGATTGGTAAGATAAAGGATTGAAATAGATTTTTTCCCATCGGCCAGGAAGTGGTTTTCCATACCTGACAGAGATAAAAAAGTTTTAAACCTATTCAGCAAATCATCCTTTACCCTGATACTAACGCACCAGCTTCACTACAAGTACAAATTAAAATGCCAGATCATTCAACATACACCCTGCCACGGATTCTTTCCATCGTCACCGGCCCGATGCCCGAAATTTGCAGCAAGTCTTCCACCGAAGTAAACGGGCCATGCTCTTCTCTGTACGTTACGATTCTTTCTGCAGTCACCGGGCCAATTCCAGGCAGTCGAACCAATTCATTTACTCCAGCCGTTTGAATATTTATCCGCGCCTCCTGAACATCTTCAATTTTATCCTGGTGTGTTGATAACCGGCCTATATGGGGCTCTTCGGTTTCTATGTCTGTATACCCGGGAGATGTACGGCCGGATCCTGCCCATCGAAAAAAAGGATCTGTCCGTATCCCTGCTTTTGATAATACCGGAAGCCCGTCCGGATAATAGCGCGCTAAAACGATATTTCGTTCTCTGCTTTTTTCTCCGGACAACCGCTTAAACTCAGATATCACCGGTTCATAATAGGCATCATCATATATTCCTGAAGGGGGGAAAGCAAATGTATATACATGTATTGCAAGCACAAATGCTATGATACCAATAATTATTCTACGCTCTCCGGGTGTTATCTGGAGCTTATCCATCAAAAAGAAATAGTTTCTCTTCCACATAATCATGCCTCGTCCCGAATAGCTTCTTATGCTTTCCGGAAGCGCGTTCAATTAAAATGTTTATGAAAAATCGAAATACCGTTACTCTCGTAACAACAAATTTTAAAAAAGAGCATCAAGGAGTTAAAACCTTACACTCTGCGTAGTATCCTGCGTGTGCTATCATCCAAAAACCTACATAAACCGGTTACTTTTTAAACTGTAACAGGTTTTCTTCTCCCACGGCCTCAATAGCCGAATTTAGTGCGTACAAACTCTCAAACAGTACAATTGGGTTCCCTTCAATATCGTACGTTACATTCGTTGAATATGAAGAAGAAAGCTTATCAATCACCGCCGGATTATCCGGAAGCCATCGTGCCGACATAAACGTTGTCGGACTTAACAAAATATCCGCTTTATACTCGCTTTTCATCCGGTGCTCAACCACCTCAAACTGTAGGGCACCAACCGTACCCAGCAATAACTCGTTGCCTACACCACCGGGCATTTCAAACACAGAAACAACTCCTTCCTCAGACAACTGTTTCAGCCCCTCGCGTAACTGCTTTCTTTTAAACGGATCCTTTGAATGGGCTTTACGGAAATGTTCCGGCGAAAACAACGGGATTACATCAAATCGAACCGGATCCGAAGCGTGTAACGTACTGCCGATCCGAAAATCTCCGGGATTAAACAACGCTACGATATCACCGGGATAAGCCGTTTCCAGTAACTCCCTTTCTTCTCCCATCAAACTGTGCGGAGTACTCATTTTTATTTTTTTCCCGTTTCCGGCCAGCGAAACCGACATTCCCCGCTGAAATACCCCAGATGCCACTCTCAAAAAAGCCGTGCAATCCCGGTGTTCGGGATTCATATTCGCCTGAAGTTTAAAAATAAAGCCGGAAAAATCCTTTTTAAGCTCCCGTTTTACCCCATCATCGGCAGCATATTCCTGCGGAGGAGGTGCCAGCTGAGAGAAATGGTTTAGAAAAAGATCCAAGCCAAAGTTATTCAGCGCCGATCCAAAAAAAACAGGGGTCACAGAACCATTCTGAAACGCATCATGATCCATGGACTGATAATCGCCATCCATAAGCTCAATCATTTCAGAAAACTCTTCTTTGGTACTTTCGGACAATAAGGATTTTTTAAGGCCTGTAGCCAATCCGGATATTTCAGCATCGGCTTTTTGGGCTCCGTGTTTCACTTTATTGTACAGATGCATCTCTTTGCCTACAAGATCATACACTCCCTGAAAATCTGCCCCATACCCCAACGGCCAGGAAGCAGCTACGGCCTGGATACCCAGCATGCTTTCAATGTTACCAAGCACTTCAAGCGGTTCCATTCCCGGACGATCGCACTTATTCACAAAAGTGATGACCGGAATTTTTCTCATCCGGCATACTTCAAACAGTTTTTCTGTCTGCTCTTCAACTCCCTTTGCCACATCAATTACCATCAAGGCACAGTCTGCTGCAATCAGTGTACGGAAGGTGTCCTCAGAAAAATCCTTGTGCCCGGGTGTATCAAGCAAGTTGTACCGTATGCCGTCTTTTTCGAAATGCATAACCGAAGAGGTAACCGAAATTCCACGCTCCTGCTCAATAGCCATCCAGTCGGATGCTGCATGCCGGGCCGCCTTTCGCTGTTTGATGGATCCGGCCTCATGAAGGGCACCACCATACAAAAGCAGCTTCTCTGTCAATGTAGTTTTACCGGCATCCGGATGCGAAATAATTGCAAATGTTCGCCTTGAGGCAACCTCTTTTTCTATTCTTTTGTCTAATTCTGTGGCCATCGAATTTTATAAATTAAAAATCTTTATAATTTAAGAACTTTCATGCTTAAAAGGAACAGAGGCTTCACTTCATGCCCGAACTTCTGGACACGGCAGCTTCATTTATCCGGCGCTTAATCCCCTGAAAGACCAACCTCTTCCAACAAAAGGTTCCTGTTTCCGGTGACTGTTCTTTTTTACTTTCAGAAAGCGAATTTCAACAATAGATTATCTATCTTGACCATCAAGCTCGTATATTGTAACATGTACGTAATAAACAACCACCTGAAAAGAGTTCGCTCCCGTGCAAGAACAGAATCCGAAAATTTCTGTCATCTGTTATTTTCATAATCAACTGGATCAGATCGATGCTACGCTCCAGACATTATCCGCGATAAGAGAAGTTGATTGTGAATTATTCATCATCAATGATGGCTCCGAGGATACCTCTTCGGAAGCGATCCTGCAGCATCTTGAACGCTACCGACCCCAAAAAACGTTTTTTTTGGAACAGGAACCGTCACAGGGACGCGGAATGTCCCTTTCCCGTGTCCTTGAACACGTAAATCATCGCTTTTTATGGATTCCTGAATCTCTGGTGCATATAAATGAGAACCATTTGGCCGAAGCCGCCAGGGCACTGTTATCAACCGAAGCCGCATTTGCCGTTGGTACTTATGACGATCCCCCGGCAAGAGCCTCTTCGTGGATTCAACTTGTATTGAACGAACAACTCCCTTCCGACAGAGTGTTTATCTTTGACCGGGAGAAAATTCCTGCAGAAGCTCTTTATTTTGATCCGCACTGGAGCTCACACCACGCATCGGAGCTTGCACTCCGGCTCCAAAACGAATATGATTTCTTGTCGGTAACCCCTTTTGTTGCGGAAGGTGACGACCTGGAAGTGGTGGAGGATAGTGTTTTACGTGAATCTGCTATGGCATTGCTCAGAAGTGGACATTTATCTCTTACAGAAAAGAAAAGCGCCTTGAGAATGCTTGTGGATCCGGGCCACGCAAAAAAACACAGTATCTCGTCTGAACCGGAAACCCCGGAAGAAGCAACGGAAACGGAAGAAGAAACGATAAAGGCTGATACCCCCGAACAGGAAGGTCCTGATTCAGAAACTCCGGAACCTCTTCCTGTCCCGGATAGCGAATCTGAA
>JASCXY010000104.1 GCA_030012235.1 Balneolaceae bacterium ANBcel3
CCAATATCACCTGTAGTGACCTCCTTATCAGGAAGGGTGCGATAGAGGGCTTTACGTATTTTTTCTGCAAGATCTTTTTTGCCGAGATAGTTCAGCATCAGGAGAGAGGAAAGAAGCAGAGCCGTCGGATTCGCTTTATTTTGACCGGCGATATCGGGTGCGGATCCATGCACAGCTTCAAATATAGCATGTTCATCTCCCATGTTGGCAGAACCGGTTACTCCCAGTCCGCCTACCAGCCCGGATGCGAGGTCGGAAAGAATATCTCCGAAAAGATTGGTTGTTACAATGATATCAAAGATCTCCGGACGGAGTACCATTTGCATGGCCGTATTGTCAACGATCATATTCTCAAACGTAACATCCGGATACTCTTTTGCTATCTCCTGGCCGACTTTCAGAAAAAGGCCGGTTGAATATTTCATGATGTTGGCCTTGTGAACCAGAGTCACTTTTTTGCGCTGGTGCTTCATTGCATACTTAAATGCAGCATGGATAATACGCTCACTGGCATCCCGGGTAATCAGGGCAATCGTTTCTGCCCGGTTTTCGTCTCCGTCGACATACCGTTCAATGCCTGAGTACATCCCCTGGGTATTTTCACGAAACAGAACCAGATCTACATTTCCGAAACGCGAGGGGACCCCGGGTAGTGTAAGCGCGGGGCGCACATTGCTGTAAAGGTTAAATGTTTGTCGAAGAAGAACATTAATAGATCTGAAACCGCCACCAACCGGAGTGGTAAGAGGCCCTTTTAGAGCTATCTTATGTTGCTTGATGAGTTCGATGGTTTCCGAAGGCAAAGGGTTCCCACCGGACTCAAACGCGGCCATTCCTGCCGATGCCGGAATCCAGTGTATGTCAGCTCCGGCGGCATCAAAAATTTCTATTACCGATCCGGTGATTTCCGGACCAATTCCATCTCCTTGTATTAAAACGACATCGACCATAACAGTGACTACCAGGATCGGTTATAAGTGGACAGAGTGAACTGTTGCGGACACTCTATAAAAGTGTTATCCGGATCAGCGGCAACGATTCTCCGGAGAGTTTTTTCTGATTAGTCTACACCGCAAGGCGCTAAATCGTTCCGATTCTTTTCAGAAGGCATAAAAAAGTTAATCCAGCCGTACAGCCAGAAGAGTCATGTCGTCGGCGGCTTTTCTTCCGGCAGAAAAACGGTGCAGCCGGTCAAGAAGTTCATATATGGTATCTTCTGTGGTCTTATTTTTATTATCCGCAAGCGACTCCAGCAAACGGGATTCACCGAACATTTCCTGCTGATAATTGATGGTTTCAGTCACCCCGTCGGTATAAAAAACAATTGTGTCGCCTTTGCTCATCAAGATAACAGACTCCTCAAGCGATTGTTCAAAGGTTTCATCCTTGGTAAGCCCAATGGCGATACCATGGGTTCTGAGGAGCTTTGCGGATCCATTTACAGGAATATAAGCCGCCGGATTATGGCCGGCACGAACCAGGCGAAGTTCTCCTTTCTTTATATCTAACAGTCCATAGCAAAGTGAGATAAAACTTCCACGCTGGGCGTTATCATAAAACAGGCGATTCATTCGTGTGAGCAGGGGGATCGGATCCGGAATTTCTTTAACAAGGCTCTGGAAGATCCCTTTGACCATGGTCATATAAAAGGCCGCCTGGATACCTTTGCCACTTACATCGCCGATTACAAATGCAAGACGATGATCATCAATCTGAATGGCGTCATAATAATCTCCTCCCACGTCAAAAGCAGCCTGACAAACCGCATGAACACTCAACCCCTCTGGCGATGGAAGGTCATCAGGAAGGAAGGTTTGGTGGACTTCCCGGGCAATCTCAAGCTCCCGCTGAACCTTTTGCTGTCGTGCGATTTGATGAATATAAGCAGGTGTTATTTCACTAATGTGTTTATGTTCGTATCCATATTTAGCCAGCCACAATCCGGTAATTAAAAATACAGATATAAGCGAAAAAGCGGAGCCGGCAAGAAGGATGTCCGGTGAACCGGCAACGAACATCACATCTGCCAGGCACCAAATCACTTTGAAAAAAAACAAGCTGATTAGAAATGCGAGTAAATCGTATTTCAGAAAAACCCAGGTTACAGCCATGCCGGGGAGAATCCAGAATATTAGATCCGTAACCATTCCCTCCGTTTGAATTCCGTGAGAGGAAGTCAGGGCAAAGGCCAGGCCACCGGCAAATAAAATAAAAGAAGTGCTATTGGTAAGTTTGCCAAGCCAGCTAATGAAACTGGCATAGATGCAGGCGCCTATAAAGAAGGTCCAGAAAATGGATTTGGATATAAGTTGCCAGAATGAGCTCAGGTAACTATGTGAAAAGAAGACATTCTCAGGGACTGAATTCAGATATATCGATGGAAAAAGGACATAAACGACACTTGTTACTCCAAGCAAAAAGAAAACGGACAAAACACCGGTTATGATGGAATGCCCAAGTATTTTTTTCCGGAAATATCCAAGTCGCAATAGCGAGAGGGTAGTTAGTTTGTCTGTCTGAAATTCCCTTGTCATGGACTCACCCAGGCCGGCGAACAGGAATACAAATAAAGAAAGGACAAATGCCACAAAAATGATGATTACTCCCAACATGAGCAGATACTGGAAATCGGCCTGTATGCTGTCAAAAATGTTCATCTGTATACAAATATAGATGAGATGAACAATGAGTAAGAAGATGGCAATCCCGGCGTAGAGTGTAGCCGTTTTGAGATCGACCAGTCGATGAAATACTCTGCGAATGAACAGGATGATAACCAAAATGAGGATAAGCATTAAAAAGAAAATGCGAAGGAACACCGATATCGATTCAACCTCTTTTTCTTCTTCGATTGCCAGCAGGGCTTCCGAATCAAGGCTCACCAAGTTTCCAAGAGAGTTAATGGTTGCCGTTGTCTGGATGGAGTGGCCAAAGACCGGAGCTTCAGGGCTCAGATAAAACGTACTCTTGAATAAAGAATCATTTTCGCTAATGTGTAGCGAGTCAACGGAAATGAGTTTACTTTTCCAGACGGTTCCGTATAACAAAGAGTCAAGACTTTCTCTTGTGGTTTTTTTGCCAAGGTCTGTGTCCCGTACTTCAGGTAAGCGACTGGAGGTACTAAGGGGGTCGCTTCTCTGAATGGGTGATGACTCCATTTCAAACTGGAAAATGAAAGACAAAGAGATTTCACGCGCAAGTTCTTCATCCGGACTTCTGTCTTCCATTTGAAAAGCCTGAACAGCCCCATCCGGAGAGTGAGTTGTTTTAAAGGCCAGTTCACCACCCGGAGCCATTATACCACCAAAGGCATTTCCTCTTCCCCCTGGTCTGTTTAGGTCGGTCCACTGTACTTCCCAATACATAGAAGGCACAAAATGAAGCATGCCTTCCTGAATTAACCGGTAAACTTCACGTTTCCCCAAATGATGAATCTGATGGCTGATCAGAGATTTGCTTTCCCGGAAGACGATGAAGGGAGTCAGGTTTCCAACCGAATATCCTGCCTGTTCAATGAACGCCTCTGACCGTTCAATGACTTCCTGTTCACTTGCAAGCTGGGAAATCGCCGATGTTGGATGTACCCTTGGCATGATCGCCAGAAATAGAATTAATCCGGAAACCGCCAAAAACAGCAGCCATTTAAACAGATTAAACACGAAGATTGTTCTTGAAAAAGTTTGTAAAAGTCGATGGAAGAAAATAAGCAATTCCCCCGCAGGAAAAAACGCTTTAGTCCTATGCGATAAGCTTTTCCGGCTAATCCGCAAAACGACAGCCAAAGTGAAAACAGGTACACATACAATAGAATTAAAAACCTGTTAATAACCTTCTAATAGGTACGTTTTTTATCGTCTGGGGTTTCAAAAAAACGGTACAAAAGAGCGTTTGGTGTATTCGATTTAAAGAAAAGGAAGGCAGGATTTCAATTTAATTAAATGGGTTCTTGATCGTACGTAATCTGGATTTTACGGACTTTTTAGTGAGCCGTGAGACTATTGATTTATATAGGTTGATGTTCTATACTATATCCTTTGCATGGGAATGGCATAAAAAGTTATATAGCTTATAAAAGCCATGGATAAACCCGTTGTCCCGGATTAAAGAATGATGGAACCGGGCGATAATATTCAGAAATGATATTAATAACCATGCTTTTTGTACATTCAAAAATGCAAGATGAAAACCTTTCTATCCCCTGGGCCGATTAGTTTTGCAATTGTAGTGTATCATTTTTCTTTAAATAGGCATATTCATATTGAAGAATAACGGTAATAATATTGAGGCGGAGTCCGATTCCGTTTTTCTCCCTGTACTGGAAGAGGTAGCTGAAGCGGTTATACTATTAAATCAAAAAGGCCACATATACTGGATGAATCATGCTTCCCGGGAAGTGTTTGGACATCATTATGATCAGGTGATCGGAGAGCAGGCTCCGGATATCTTTACTGAAGAAAATGACCAGCCTCTTTCTTTTTTCAGAGTAAGAAAAACTTCGGTTCAGGAAAGCAGAATAAAGAGAGGACATATCCATTTAGCCGGGAAAAAACCTATTACATACACGGGGAAACTGGTTTCTCTCCCAGGTAAAACAGAGGAGTACCGATGGATGTTGCTGTTTAACATCCCTGAACGGCTGGAGAACCAACTTTTTCGAACATCATTGGATACATGGGCAGATACCATAAAACGGCAATTAATGGATGCGTCTTCACCGGGCTATGTGTCCTTCTTGAAGCGGATTTCCTTGAGTTTTCATGCCGACCGTTCATATATCCTGGTCTATCCTGAGGCACAAAAAAAAGGGTTTACCGAGCGCCAAATGGTTGAATGGGTCCGAAAAGATGCTGGCTCAGAAGTAGCCAGCATGCACGGTGATGCCGGCCGGTTTTCCCGGTGGTGGAAAGAGCAGCTTCTGAAGGGAGCGATCATGTTTTATGAAGATATCCATAAGTTACCACCAGAAGCCGGAGAGGAACGTGAATTCTATGAAGAAGCCGGCGTGAAATCAACGTATGTTTATCCCTTTCAATCCAGGGAAACGGGTTGCGTCGGGTTTGTGGGAATTGACTGGATCAGAAACCGGGTTGAATTGACCGAGTCGGAAAAAGGGATGCTGGCAATGATTATGGAAACATTGTCGGCTCACATTATTCGAAAACGAGCCGAAGACAAACTTCGCATGAGTGAAGGCCGGTTCCGAACACTTATCCAAAACAGTGCCGATGTTTTGATGGTTTTAAGTCCGGAATTTCAGTTTCTTTTCTTAAGTCCTTCCGTTGAAAGAGTACTTGGGTATGATCCGGATCAGCTTGTTGGCCAATCCATTTTGCAGTTCATTCATCACGATGATCAAAAAACGCTGAAACATTCTCTGAGTAAAGTATTGGAGGGCGGCACAGAAAGCCTTGTAACAGAACATCGCTTTCGTCATAAAGACGGGCACTGGGTTTATCTTGAATCCGTCGGTTCAAATCTGGTTCAAGAATCCATCGTAGGTGGAATGGTGATTAATGCCAGAGATGTTACCGACCGGAAGCGTGTTGAGGAAGAACTGGTTCGGGCAAGGGATTCAGCCGAAGAAATGAACCGTGTAAAAACGGCGTTGTTGGCAAATATGAGTCATGAGATGCGCACACCGCTGACCGGTATTCTTGGCTTTGCGGGAATATTGGAGGCCGATTTGCCTGAAGGAGAAGCTCGTGGAATGGCTACCCGTATTCATATCAGTGGTCGAAGACTGCTGGAAACGATTGAGTCCATTTTGGATCTTGCAAAGTTAGAGTCGGAAGAAATTGAAATCCAGATGGAGAACGTAAACCTGATAAATGAGGTTTTACGGGCCATGGACAACCATATGAAGTCCGCCAGTCAGAAAAGAATTCGGTTTGAAATGGTTACCGAACTGGAAGATTTGTATATGGATGTCGACCGGCAGTTGTTTTCACGCATTATGTATAATTTGCTGTCAAATGCCTTCAAATATACCGATGACGGAGAGGTTACGATTCATGTTTCCCGTTTTATAAAGAGAGAGAGGGAGTGGGTTCAGGTGGATGTTCAGGATACAGGAATAGGAATTTCTCCGGATTTTCTTCCCAAAGTATTCGATGAATTTCAACAGGAAAGCACCGGCTTGTCCCGGAAGTTTGAAGGAAGCGGCCTGGGTCTGACTATTACGAAAAAGCTGGTTGAAGCACTGGATGGATCGATTAGTGCCAATAGCAAAAAAGGGGTAGGCTCTATTTTTACGGTACAGCTTCCGATTAGCAGCGAAGCCAAATCCGGAGAAAAGCATACCAAAGCGGTAAGAGTTCCACCCAGGTTGAAACGGAAAAAGCCCCGGATTCTGGTGGTAGAAGATGATTTTGACAGCTCGGTCATCGCCAAGTTTTATTTGGGGAAAGATTATGAGGTGGAAACGACAGAATCAGGTGAGCAAGCCTTAAAACGTCTCAAAGAAGACACCTTCCAGATGGTTATTCTGGATATCAGCCTGGGAGCGGGAATGGACGGGATTGCGACCTTGCAGTCCATTAGGGAGAATTCCTTGTGGGCTAATATGCCCGTAATTGCTCTCACCGCACATGCCCTTGGTGGAGATGAAGAATACTATTTGGCACAGGGATTCTCGGGATATCTGGCCAAACCCTTTAAAAAAGACGAGTTACTGGATCTGGTGAGTATGTTGCTGAAGCAGTGACGGCCATGCGTTTATGTTTCCGGGTAAACCAATGTAGCCCATACTTCCCAAACTTCCACCGGTCAACATGAAGCACTTGTTACTTTTCTTTGTTATGATCAGAATTCCAGGGATTTACGGTGAGTACCCCTGATGGCTGCATGTCTTTGATGTTTCTGGTCACAACGGCTAAATCATGAACCTTGGCGGTAGCTGCAATGAGCGCATCAATGGCAGGAATTGGAGCCCCCTTGTTTTCGCATTCTGCGAGGATTTCACCCCACTTTTTTACCTCGGTCAAGGAAATATCAAGGACTCTGTTTCTGAATCTCTGCTTCAGGTCATTGTTTATCCATTGATGGAGTTTAACTTTTTTCTCTGATGCTGATAGTTTTTCGACTCCTTTAATCAATTCACCAAATGTAATAACGCTTATGTACATTTCCGTTTCATCATGACTGGAAAACCAGGACATCACATTTCGATCCGGATGTTTTTTTGTCAGTTCAGAGATGCAACACGTGTCGATAAGAAAACTCATAAAGAAATGTCACGTGAGAGGGATTTGTCTCTTTTTGTATCCAATTTGACAGAAGCAAGGGGTGAGGCCTGAAAAAAATCAATGATCGAATTACTGGATCGGTCGAGTCTGCGATAGTCTTCAATAGATAAAACCACAACGCTCTCTTTGCCATGCTTGCTTACAAACTGAGGGCCTTCTTCAGAAGCTTTACGCACAACCTCACTGAATCGGTTTTTCGCGTCTTGTAAATGCCATTTTTTAATTTTCATATCGCTCACCTACGTCTAGACAGACTAGCCATAATTTAACTAATTAACTTGAATTATGAAAGTCTATTGTGTTAAGTGAAGATGATAGGTGAAGAAACATAACTCTGTTAAGACAGTGTCACACCCAATACAACACTGGCAATAGAAAAGTAAATCAGCAAGCCGGCGGCATCAACAATGGTGGTGATCAGCGGGCTGCTGGCCATCGCCGGGTCAATTCGAACGCGGGTCAGGATAAAGGGCAACAGTGTTCCAATAATATTGGCCACGAGTACGATCAGTACCATGGATAAACCTACAACCATCCCGATTTCCATTCCTCCGCGATACCATCCAAGCAGCCAGCTGGCCAGGCCCATTGCAATACCAAGAGATATACCCACAAAAAGCTCCTTGCTGATGGTTCGCAACCACTGACTTAGCTGAATATCCCCGATGGCGATAGCACGAACCATCAGAGTGGCCGACTGAGCACCGGCATTTCCGCCGCTGTCTATGAGCAGCGGGATGAAAAAAGCGAGGGCGAGAGCCGATGCCAGAACCTCCTCAAATGCTTCAATAACTCCTGATGACACCAGGTTCACAAATACGAGAATGATGAGCCATAAAATTCGTTTGCTAAACAGAGACCAGACGGTTGCTTCCCGGTAACTTGTACGAAGAGGAGCAACAGCTGCACCTTTATGAAAATCTTCTGTGGCCTCTTCTTCAGCTACATCCAGGAGGTCATCAATGGTTACAATTCCAAGAAGGATCCCAACAGAGTCAACTACGGGAAGGACGGTTTTATCGTATTTCTGAACTACCTGAACCGCTTCTTCCCGATCGTCAAATGCAGAAACGGCAACAAAGGTATCGTCCATAATATCTTCTACCTTTTTGTCCGGATCCGATAAAATAAACAACTGAAGTTCGAGTGCATCCAGCAACTTCCATCCCGGATCGGTAACATAGATCATGTTGATGGTTTCGCTTTGGCGACCCATTTTGCGGATATGATCCAAAGCCTGACCGATGGTCCAATGAGGCCTTACGGCCAGATAGTCGGGTGTCATAAGACGTCCGACGCTTTCTTCGGGATAACCCAGCAGATAGCGGGCTTCTTTTAAATCCTGTGGACTAAGCAGGTTCAGCAGTTGCTGGGTAACCTGTCCGGGGAGTTCATCAAGAAGAGCGGTACGATCATCCGGCGCCAGGTTCGATAAGAGATGCCGGGTTTCGTCATCGGTCATTTCCAACAAGAGTGCATTTTGCTGCTCCGGTTCAAATTCAGCAAAAACAGCAGCACTTAGCTCTCTTGGGAGAATCCTGAAAAACACTACCCGATCCTGTTTTTCAAGATTATTCATCAAGTCAGAAATTTCCGGAATAGGCCAATCTTCCACCGATTCTCTCAGATCTGTCCATTTCTGCTTTTTAATCAGTTCCGATATTTCAGGCTTAATTAACTCTTTGTTGATCATGGCGCAATACGGTTAGGGTCGATAACTTCTGATTTCGATGGGGTCCCTTGTTTGAGAGAATGGACAGGCCGCGTTTACTGTATTTAAGTGACAACGAATAAAACCCGCACCCAAAGTGTCACAAAGTATAAAATAAAAAAGCAGGCTTATAATCAAAAGACCTGATACGTACTCCAGAGAATTCGGTTTACGAATCCCCGTGGAAGCAGAGACAGGAGCCAGGCAACCAGCCGCCATCTTCGGGAGACATAACTGACCGGCTTTTTGCGCTCAATGTCTGCAATTATCTGGCGGGATGCTTTCTCAACATCGGCGACCCAGAACATCCGTTTGTTCTCTTTGGTCATAGGAGTGTGGACGTATCCCGGCAGTACATCGGTTATGAAGATTTTTTCACCTTTTTGTTTGGACCGGAGGCGGATACTGTCGAGATAATTGGATACAAAGGCTTTTGACGCGTTGTACGCGGAGCCGTTTGGATGGGGAACCAGGGAAGCAATGGAGGATATACCTACAATATGCCCGTGTCCCTGTTTTTGAAAGAAGCGATACGATTCATGAAGCATGCTTGCGAAGCCAAGAACATTAATTTTGATCAATTGTTCAATCGCTTCCCGCTCTTGCCCCTGTGAACTTCCGGAAACTCCTGCATTGATGATTATCAAATCCACTCCCCCCATTTTTGCTATAAGTTGACGCAGAGTTTGAACAGAAGGTTCAATATCTGCCACATCCATATATTCCAGCCACGAAGGAGT
>JASCXY010000105.1 GCA_030012235.1 Balneolaceae bacterium ANBcel3
TTTTGTAGATACTCCCGTTTCGAACATCACTTACCATCCATAAATGATTATCCGGGGAAGCTGTTATACCAGACGGACCCGGAACGTCGAGTTCATGAAATTCACGTATTCTGAGTTCCGGTAACCGGTTACCGGCTCCCGGAGTGGGTTCAAACAACGGAAGGATAAAACCTTTGTGATTTTGATTAAAACGGATACGTCCCAGGGAAACATCCTTCATTATATCCGCCTCCGCAAAAGAAAACGCATCCATCGCGGTCGCTTCTCCGGCATCACTGGCCGGGATGTCCAGATAGATGTCTCCCCCCCTGCTTCCAAATGTAAAGTTGGTATGCATTCCAAGAGCAACCACATCGGCAGCATCGGCCCATAAAAGAAGAAAGTCACCGGCTGTAAGGACTGTACCTTCGGGAATCACAAATACATCGCTTCCATCCGCAAAAGAAAGAGCATTGCCCCGGATTTCCCAGCCACTTATGTCTGTAGCTTCTGTACGTGCATTTCGGAGCTCAATCCAGCCCGGGTACAATCCAAAATCCGGATCTGAAACATGACTGGTTTGTGCAGCCATAACCTCATTGATAACCACACTCCCTTCGGGATAATAGGAAATCTGCGGATGTTGGCCTGAGTCTGATGTATCCGAACGTTTATGCACTTCATCTGAAGTACGGGGGGTGTCTGCTTTTTCATCCTTTCCAGAGGTAGAAAAAGGGTCATTGCAAGCCGTTAACAAGAATAAGGCGAGAAAAAAAGGGTAATACGTATGAAAAACTGACATGTGGACAGAGCATTAGCGGTAATCTGGATATCAGACGTTAAAAATACACCATTTTTTAAGAATTATTAAGGTAAATCCTCATTATGCGGTGTAAAGCGGATGTTATTTCACTTATGGTATGGTTCTTAAAATTCGATTATTGTCCAAAACTTGTTTAAGGTTATCTTTTCTTTATGAAACCTAAAGTATATATCGAAACCTCTGTCATTAGTTACCTGTGTGGTAAACCTTCCAGAGATTTAATTACAGCCGGACGTCAACAAATAACACTGCATTGGTGGGAAGTTCAGAAAAGTAATTTTCAGCTTTTTGTATCTGAACCTATTTGGGATGAATCGGAATTGGGAGATCCTCAAGCTGTAGAGAAGCGCTTATCCGTTCTTCGAAAAATAGCCCAGCTTGAAGTTACACCAGAAGCACTTGAATTCGCCAAGTTTCTGGTCGCCAACACTCCATTCCCGGATAATGCAAAAGTGGATGCACTTCATATTTCAATAGCCACTGTCCAGCATATGGACTATATACTGACATGGAACTTCAAGCATATAGCAAATGCTTCCATCCGTTCGAAACTGGAAGTCCTCGCTCAAAGCAGAAGTATTAATCTTCCGATTATTTGTACTCCCGAAGAATTAGTATATTTCTAATATGGAACAAGATCATATCATAGCGGAAGTGCGAAAAAACCGAGAATCATTGTTGTCAAAATTCGACAATGATTTAGACAAGTTGTATGCGCATATCAAAGATCGAGAGAAGAAGTCTAAAGTCAAATTGAAAAACTTTAGGCGGAAAAAAGGTATGAAATCCAGAGGCT
This sequence comes from Balneolaceae bacterium ANBcel3, assembly GCA_030012235.1. GTDB lineage: Bacteria > Bacteroidota > Rhodothermia > Balneolales > Natronogracilivirgulaceae > JASCXY01. The sequence continues at coordinate 1,599 of JASCXY010000105.1, forward strand.
AATTTTCTTGACGGATCGCTATATCGGCCATCGCTATTACTAAATGGAATTATACTATTTGTATAAAGCAACCATTTCGAATTATTAAAGTATCAGACAGGAAGGAAAAGATGCATTTCGTGCGGATGGCATAGTATTGGCTTCTTATACTTGGATCATAGCCTAACCGCAAACACGCTAAACCATTATGTTGCTCCGCCCCTTGCAATATTCCTTCTTCTGTATTAGTTTCATATTTATACCATAACGAAACTTACATGCGATGCCAAGCATTACCGTTAAAAATATACCCGAGTCTATTTACAACAAACTGAAAAAGCAGGCAGATGCACAACATCGCAGCATGAACAGCGAGATCATCACCTGTTTGGAGCGGGCGGTGGAACCGAAAGTTGTTTCTCCGGACGAAATTCTTCGTCAAGCCCGTATGATGAGGAAAAAAGTCATAGGAAGTTTATCTGCTGAAGAGATTCAGGATGCCATTAAACAGGGCAGGTCGTGATTGTTGTTGACACAAACATCCTCGCCCATTTTTGGTTGCCATCCGATCATACGGAACTATGTGACCAATTATTTCAATGGGATCCGGAATGGGTTGCTCCTGTTCTGTGGAAAAGCGAATTCAGGAATGTTGTCACTCTTTATATGAGGAAAAAACTCATCCGTCTGCCGGAAGCTATACAAATTTCGGAAAATGCAGAACATCAAATGAAAGAACGGGAATTTCACGTCAACTCCGTTCAAGTATATGATCTTGCAAATACATCGGATTGTTCTTCCTACGACTGTGAATTCGTCAGTCTTGCTGAAGAGCTGGATATCAAACTGATAACCATGGACAAGCAGATCCTTCGTTTATTTCCTGAACGCTCTGTTCATCCTTTAGATGTCTTATAAGGTTACAGTGTAATCAAGAATATTAGTTCACTTTAGTCATCACTCAAAAATACCTCTCTCTGATTCGTTTTGAAATTATACGCCAATGACGTACATTATATAGAGTTCAATCGTTACCCATGGAGTTTATCGAAACACCCATTTTTACAAAACGAATCAAGCCGTTGATGTCCGATGAGGACTATCACCTGTTACAGCTGGAACTTACTATCAGACCTGAATCCGGTGATTTGATTAAACACAGTGGGGGTATACGAAAAAAACGATGGACTGCTTCGGGCCAGGGAAAAAGCGGTGGAACTCGTATAGTTTACTATTACATCGACACCTCCAACCAAATCTATATGCTATTTGCATATCCAAAAAATGAAGCTGATAACCTTTCACAGGATCAGATCAAACAATTAAGACATTTAGTCCAGGAGTACCTGAAATGAAAGAAGAGCTTTTCAACGAACTAACCGAAAGTATCAGACAGGCAGGAAAAATTCGCCAAGGCACATTGCCTGCCTCCAGAAAAACCGTCATTGCAGATCCTGATGTAAGTCAGATCAGAAAGAAATACCGTATGAATCAGCAAGAATTTTCTGCATTGCTTGGTATTAGTGTCGGTACATTACGTAACTGGGAGCAAGGACGAAGAAAACCCCAGGGACCGGCAAAAGTTCTTCTTAAAATTGCCGAAAAAAAACCCAACGCCATACTCGAATCTCTTTCAAGCTGACTATTGCGCTATCAGCTCGTAGCAAGCGGGCCCTTTAAACGCAAGGGCTTTATTACGGTTACAATTACTCTTCTTCTTTTTACACTTGATATTTCATGTCTGATCCCCTAACTTTGATATGTTATATTCTCTATTAGGCACGTGTTTGATTTTTTCTATCAGGCATGCCCGAATTAAAGTAACAGACTCTCACCATCCCATGATCCCTTTCGTAATGATGCTTATGTGTTGTATGGATTGTACCGTAATACGGCAGCGGATGGCTTTGTCTGTGAAATAATTAGAGGATATTTTTTATTTTTAAGCCCGCTGCCATCCGGTTGCGGGCTTTTTTTTTATTCGATAACCAACAAAATGATGTTTAGAGGTACTTTTTCAGATCTTTTAAACGTCTATGAACAACGCTGATCCATGGATGAACCATTGAATGATGTCGGTAAAGTAAGCGGACACGTGGCTATAATGGGTGCCGGTCCCGGCGATCCCGAGCTGATCACAATGAAAGCAATTCGCCTGCTCAAGGAGGCCGATGTGGTGCTCTACGACCGTCTGTGCAATCCGGCGATCCTGGAGTATACACGCACAGGCGCCACATTATTGAATGTGGGAAAAAATCCCGGTAAACCCTCTTTCAAACAAGAGCATATTCAGGAAATCCTCATACAGGAAGCCCTTAAGGGCCATTTTGTCGTCCGTTTAAAGGGAGGGGATCCCTTTGTTTTCGGACGGGGCGGCGAAGAATGTCTCGAACTTGCTAAATATGGTATTCCTTTTCAGATCGTACCGGGTGTCAGCAGTATTTCAGCCGTACCGGCCTATGCCGGAATTCCGCTTACCATGAGGAATCTGGCAACCGGCTTCACCGTAATCAGCGGCCATCTGCACTGCGGAAGCTATTCATATGATTGGCATGCCCTTGCTTCCGTATCCACCCTGGTGGTTCTTATGGGCCTGAAAAGCCTCCCTGAAATATCCCGGTCCCTGATGGATAATGGCAAATCACCCGAAACTCCCGTGGCCGTCATTCAATGGGGAACGACACAGGATCAGAACGTCGTCTCCGGCTCACTATTGGATATAGCGGACAAAGCCGCTGCTTTTACTTCTCCGGCGACGATAATCATTGGTGATGTTGTCCGTTACCGGGATTCACTGCAATGGTTCCATCCTGAACATCATCTTTCCATGGCCGGAACGTTGACAGCCTCCGCTACCTGAACTTTTCATCCCACTTTTCCACACTGATTTTTTACAGTTTCTTATGGCTACAACTCCTTCTTTATCTTCGGCTTCCGATCATCCGGAACACTCCCTGGATCAGCTTAACCGCGACTTTGAAAAGTCTGCTCCGGATCAGATTCTCCGAAAGGGTCATGAGCTATTTGGAGAAAAAATGGTTTTATCGACCGGATTTGGAGCTTCCGGAGTGGTTTTAATGCATCAGCTTTCGCTGGTCACCCCGGGAGCGACGGTTTTTTTCCTGGATACCGGGCTTCTATTTGATGAAACCTACGAACTGATCGGCCGGATCGAGCAACGGATGAATGTTCGCTTTGAACGGGTTTTGCCTGAATTATCCCTGGAAGAGCAGGCCGCTGAACACGGTGAGAAATTATGGGAAACGCAGCCGGATCTTTGCTGTGAAATACGAAAAGTACGGCCTCTGAAGGCGTTTCTTTCGGATAAAGAAGCATGGATTACAGCGATCCGGCGTGATCAGTCTCCTACCCGAAAAGATACTCCCGTATTTCAGAAGGATTCCCACCTCGGGGTTATAAAAATAAGTCCCCTTGCTACGTGGACCGAAGAGGACATCTGGACGTATATCCGGTTGAACGAGCTTCCCTATAACCCTTTACATGATCAGGGATATCCGAGTATTGGATGCTTCCCCTGTACTCGTCCGGTGCAGGATGGAGAAGATATCCGGGCCGGCCGGTGGGCAGGATCCTCCAAAACGGAATGTGGCATTCATAAACCTTCTTAACGGAACTTGCACTATGTCTTTTTATCCGGTGTATTTAACGCGATTGGATGAAAAACCAGTGGTGTTGTTCGGTGGTGATGAAGAAGCCGAGCGAAAAACCCGCGAGCTGATTGATTTCGGTTGTCGTATACGGGTCATCCGCAAAACCATTACCGGCTCAATGATGGAATGGCACGAACAAAACCTTTTTAACTGGATACCCCGGGATTATGAGGAAGGAGACCTTGCGGATGCAGGTTTTGTCATCGTCGCCGAAGGTCCAGCCGACATGCTTGAGCACATCTCAAAAGAAGCCATGGACCGCAACCTTTTGATTAACGTAATGGACAACATCCCCCTTTCCAATGCAGCTTTTGGATCGGTCATTCGGCAGGGGCCTCTTACCGTATCGTTTTCTACCAACGGCCTGGCTCCTGCTCTTGCCGTCCGACTGAAAGAACGTTTTCAGCAGGAAATAGACGACGCCTATGCTGAGTTTCTGGAACTGTCCCGTTTACTGCGTCCCTATATCATGGAGTATATTTCTGATCCCGACGAACGAAAAAGAAAATGGTATGCATGGGTGGATTCTGAGACGCTTCCCCTTCTGCGAAACGGAGAACGGGCACAAGCCCTGGATGTAACCGAACGTATCTGGGGAAAAACCATTTTAAGAGCCGCATTACCTGAAGAAAGAAGCACCTACATCAAACGTTTATTTGGCTGGATGGCTTCCTTTTTAAAAACAGGCTGATGATGTGTATCCCGTCGATACAACAAGACGGCTTTCGAGCGGATCAGCATGCCGAATCCAGGTTTCTTTTCTTGAAAAAAAAGTGACGATGGGCCACTACGGCTAAAATAATAGCCATCAGCAAGCCGGCGGCAAAGGCTTTATGGGTTTCAATAATACTGAGGAGAGCCGGGCCCAGAAAAAAACCGATGGCGACCCATACCGCGGACCAGGTGGCGCATCCGATACCAGTATACAGAATAAACCGTCCGAGTGGCATATTGGATAATCCGGCTGGAATGGTAATGGCGGAACGTACATTCGGAATATACCGTCCAAAGAGTATATAATGATGGCCGTAAGCATGAAACCCGGTCTTTGCTTTTTGGATCATATGCTTGACATAATGCCACTTGCTGTTCATGATCAGATCATTGATGAAATCGGAATATTTCCGGCAGATCAGAAAGAGAACTATAAATCCGGTCATATTACCGACAATACCGGTGGCAAGCGCAGGAAAAAAAAGCCATTCCTGGGTACTCGCATAAAGGCCCAGAACGGCCAGAGTCAGTTCACTCGAAGGAGTCAGGATGGTTCCGTTTAAGAAAAGAAGAAAAAAACCAACGAGCAGTGCTGTTGGCCAGGAAATAGACTCAAAAAAAGCAAAAATAAACTCCGACATGAATCAAAAAAGTTCCTGGTCAATGGTAACAATCTTTACCGTCTGAGAGTTGATATCCACTTTCAGCGATGTAGTCTTTTCTTTCGGCACACCATCGACCTGCCAGGTAAAAGGATCTTCATGCTTTATGTGGTAGTCTCCAGCTGGATGGGCTTGTTCTTTTTTTCCCCAGGGAATAAGTTTAAGTCTGGGCATAAACAGAGAGTTATACTCGGCAAGGGCTGAACGAAGATCGAATAACACGGTAAAAGAGTTTTCCGGAGATCCGTTGGTGGAGCGAAGCCAGGTAATGCTATCCGGTTGATCTTTCCCCCTGCGTGAGAACAACGTTTTTATTTTTGTTACACAAAAAAGCATCACATGGGTTATGAAGCCGCCAAAAACCCTGTAAAAAAACGAACCAAAAGATACATTTCTGAATTGCTCTACCTGATCCACAGTATCTGCGATAATACCCACCGATGCCACATTCAGAAAATATTGATTATTGGCTTTTCCGATTTTAACCTCAGAAAAAGGGCAGGCTTTCTTTTCAGAAACAAATCGATCTATGGAGGTAGATGAAGGAACGGACTTTGCAAAAAGATTGCCATATCCATAAGGTATTATCCCGATTTCAATCGTATTCAGAAATCCGGACAGCATATTCACAACACGGTTAACCGTGCCGTCCCCTCCGCAGATAATAACCCTTTTGACCGTTCCGTGTTGCATCAACTCCCCGGCGGTATCCTTGGTAAAACGGTTGATATCTATAAAGGTACACGGCGTCCCCTGATTAACAAGGCTGTTTCCAAGCCTTTTAATCATTTTCTTCACATTTCCTTTTCCCGCCGAGGTGTTATAGACAACCAGAAGCATTACTACCAGGTATATTCTGAAATACAGAACCGGATTCCGGCCCCACAATCCGTTAAGCTTTTTGCCTTTCTACTATCATTCAATTATTAAAAATAATGAAAAAGAGCCAAGGAAACTCAGAATTTATTCAACAATCGCTATCCATCGTTTTCAAAAAGCCGAAAACCCGGGCCTTTTCATAAAAAAAGGTCAGCCTGTAGTTCCCAGGCCACCGGCTATTGCATTCAGTACCAACAACATACCTGGCAACATCTTCTCAGCTTTTTCTTCCTGTCCATCCTTTTTATAGGTTCTCCATCGCTTCAACTGATCAAGCTGAAGTTTATGCAGAGCTTCCAGCCGTTCAGAGCGAAACGAAATCATCGTATACATTCTTGGCCGTCGTTCTTTAAGTTTATGTCCATAAAGAAACTCCAGCATGTTTCTGGTTCTGTGGTATTCATCCAGAATCTTCTTCATATACGTTTCCGTCAATGCCTCATCCTCCACCAAAGAAGCATACCGTTTCATTATTTCAGGATCGGCCAGTGCCAGAGCGGACGAAGCACTGGTAATGATATATCGGAAGGGCATATAACGAATGGCATGTTCGCTAAGCAAGAGAAAAGCCTCTTTGTCTTCTTTTTCCAGTCGTTCCAACGCCGTACCCACACCATACCAACCGGTGAGATAGAATCTGGACTGACCCCAGCTGAATACCCAGGGAATGGCCCTTAAATCTTCAAAGGAGCGTTTCCCGGTTCGGCGAGCCGGCCGTGATCCAATACGGCTGGATTCAATAATGTCAATGGGGGTTGCCTGTGAGAAAAATGAAATAAAGCGATCTGAACGAACCAGACTCTGATAGCTTTCCAGCGCATAAGTGTACAACCGGTCAACAACAGGCTCCAGTTTTTTTTCTATTTCCTTTCCTTTTTTAAGCGCCTCCGAAGAATCAAATACCCCCATAGATATACCCGTTGTGCCCGCCTGAAGCAATTCCAGATTATACAAGGCCGTCAACAGGTTGGCATACTTCTGTGAGATCACTTCCCCCTGCTCCGTTACACGCAAGTCTCCGTTCAGAGTTCCGGCCGGCAACCCGGCAATAAACCGGTGGGTAGGCCCGGCGCCACGGCTGATGGTTCCCCCTCTGCCATGGAAAAACCGGATTCGAATACCATGCTTTTCGCCCGTCTCTGTCAGCTTTTTCTGTGCATGATGCAGACTCCAAAGGCTTCCAAGGATTCCGCCGTCTTTATTACTGTCACTATAGCCAATCATTACTTGTTGTGAAGGCTGTTCTCCCGACGATGTATCCAGGTATTGCAAGGTTTGCCGGGTAATAGCATGCTCTAAAAACTGGTTCAATATACCCGGAGCCGCTTCCAGGTCGGCGATGGTTTCAAACAGAGGAACTACCTGAAGTCTGCATACCATCCCATCTTCAGAATGATGCATCAGCCCCGCTTCCCGGCATAAGGCATATACCACCAGCAAATCACTTACATTACGGGTCATACTAACAATCAACGAGCCGATTCCCTTGCTTCCAAATCGCTTGATATGCTCTCTAAGCACATGATATGTACTTAAAACGGCATCGGCTTCTTTACCGATATGCTCCCGGTGTGAGACAAAAGGCCGCGGCGACTGCAATTCTTTGCTCAAAAACTCAACCCTTTTATCCTGTGACCATTCAGCAAAATGCTCTCCATCCGGGATATCAGCCGCATGAAGCAATTGAGCCATCGCTTGATCGTGAAAACTGCTGTTTTGACGGATATCCAACGAAGCAAGATGGAACCCAAACGTTTCCGCTTTCCTGGCAACCGGTTTGACATCATAGGTTGCAATCTGCCCGGCATTAATTTCTTTAAGGCTTTGGATAATAAGATCCAGGTCTTTTATCACTTCCATTTCATTCTTATAGTACCTTGGAAAGGCCGGATCCGTTAGCGGCTCCCCCTCTTCCGTCAATGGTAGTTTGATCTGCATCAAATTCAGAAACTGTCTCCAGGGTTCGTCCGGATTGCGTTTAATCGCTATTACCGAGTCTTCTTCGCATTCCGATACCATCTCACTCATTCTGTGATAGAGTTTGACGGGGACCTCCACTTCCAGCAGTGAAATACTTGATTTACGTGCAAGATCCGAGAGATCCG
>JASCXY010000106.1 GCA_030012235.1 Balneolaceae bacterium ANBcel3
GTTTCATTCGGCATAACCAGATGGCGAATCATCAGTCCCCTTTCCATGATTCCCTGATCATTCGGTTTTGCTACTCCCACCTGCCGGTGCATCTCAAGAATAGCTTTTTTTGTAATCTCAGGATAGTTTTCCGCACCGGAGGTAAACTCAATGGAACGTTCGCTGTCCCAAAACTTAAAATCAGGCAGATAAATATCAACGATACCATCCAGTATCTCCAAAATCTCCATACGTTCCCATCCGCACGTATTATACACGACGGGAAGACGTAACCCCTGACTGCACGCCCGATCCAATGCCTGCAAAATCAACGCTGAATAGTGCGTAGGGGTCACAAGATTAATATTATGACATCCTATGCGCTGCAGTTCAAGCATCATATGTGCCAGATCCCGGACACTGCGCTGCTCCCCTCTTCCAAGCTGGCTGATTTCCCAATTCTGACAGAATACACAACGTAGATTGCAATGCGTAAAAAAGACCGTACCAGATCCGCCTCGTCCCACCAATGGACGTTCCTCGCCAAAGTGCGGAGTTGCCGATGATATATAAAGCTGTCGTCCCGGTGCCCGGCAGAACCCGCTGCTTCCCCTGCGGCGGTTTACACCGCATTGCCGCGGACACAAGCGGCAACTTCTCATGATCTCCCACAAGGCTTCTGCTCTTTTCTCAAGTTCTCCGGACTCATGCAGTTTAAGATAGGATGGTTCAAAGCCCTCTAATGCGTTGGCTTTACCTGCCATAACCCGTTTGTTTTTTAAATGCCGGGCTTCTGCAAAGTTTACGTTACCGGTTAAATGGGATAATAAAAGCGTTGAAACTCCCATATAGCAACAGGCTTTTGCAGACTGCTCGATAAAGCTCCTTCTGGAATATTTGATCGAATTTTTATGTTCCATGACGGCTTTGGTTAATCACGTTCTCCGGTTCCATATAAACGAAAAGCATACTGGAAAATTTTAAAGCAACAATAAACATACACGTCAGGGGCACCCCTAAAACCGGGATTAAAAGTACCGCACCAGCAATGCCACCAATCCACCCACCCGCAAGATCCAGAGCGTACACACTCCCGGCCGTTCGTCCCAGCTCTTCCTTATTTTTAAGCATTAACCCGTTTGCCATAGGATATTGAGCTCCGACAAGCACCCCGGATATAAAGGACAAGGTCAAAAACAATGCCCGTATCGTGTAGTCGGTATCTGCCAGCGCCGAGGCCATGACAAACACCGGTGGTAAAAAAACTGCAAAAAGTAATACTCCTGCTTCCAGTCCAATGAATGATCGTTTGCTGATGTTTAAAATTCGCATTACCAGCAATGCACCGATGGCTGTACCGGCCATGAACAAAGCCACTAAAAACCCTATCCAGGAAAAGATGTGCCCGATCAGCGTCTGGAACATATACAAAATAATGATACTGAACATCATACCGGAAAATCCGGTGGTTCCTATTGCACAGGGCACGGCAAATGCCCCTGAAAGCACCTTTTTTCTCCGAAGCCAGACATAGAGGATAACCACCATCAGCAGTGCTGTCATGCTATGCCAGATGCTTAAAAATTCCACCTTTTGATACATGGCTCCAAATCCGGGAGCATAGAGTGAATTCCAAAACGAAAGATGATAAAAAACTCCGGACGGCCTCATATCACGATTGATCCGCTGGCTTCCCCCTTCTATAAAATCTTCAAACCACTGCTCCCACCCGGCATGCAGCTTTCTTTCAATATGCCAGGGAACCAGTCCGGAGGCATCTATTTCCCGCTCATCGAGCCGGTAGATCAGCCTGTCCATATCCAAAAGAATACTCTCCTGTGCTGTTGATGCCAAAAACAAATTCTTTTGTTCCCCGGGCAACACTCTCACATAGGGGAACACCTCCCGAATGGTGACATACAATGAACTGTTGAGGTTTTTGAGTTCTCTACTTTGCAACGTCATAGACCCCGGCAGTGCAAAAGCCAACAATCCGTTTTCTTTGAGGCGTTCTTTAGCCATATTAAAGAACTCGGTCGTAAAAAATCGATTGGACTGCACATTGGATGGTTCATGAATCCCGATAAATACAACATCGTACAGACTGTCTGTAGCCGAAAGTAAACGGCGTCCATCGATCTCATGCACTATGACACGCTCATCCTCTAATTCGCGATCTGTCAGGTCCGTTGGAAAAGCACGTATTAAGTTTATGAATGCCGGATCATGTTCCGCATATTCGACAGATACAACCTGCGGATGCTGCAAAATTTCATGAATAACTCCGCCAGCCCCACCCCTTACCACAAGGATTTCATTCGGATCCGGGTGTGCCAGCATTGGAATATGCACAAACTCCTCAACAAAAAGCATATCAGGTACAGGCGTAATCAGTTCCGGTATTCCGTCCAGAAAAAAAAGATACTGGCCCTGATTATCTATCACCGTCATATTTCCATACGGCGAATTCTGATAATGTACGACTTCGTGATTCTTCCATTGTTTCTGTATCGATACATAGTGCAGCCGTTCTGCAGGCCTCATTAGAAAAAACAGGCCTGCTGATAATACCAAAAACATTCCAAGGCTTGATAGGATGGCTTGTCTCCGGCTTTTTAACGGAGGGGAAAAAAGAAGCAGACAAATCATCAGATTGATCCAGGCCAGGCCAACAACGGCTTCAAACGAATGGACTCTGGGAATGAGTAAGAACGTAAACAGCAGGCCTCCTGCCATTGTACCGATGGTTTCAAGCACATATACCCGGGCAGCGGCCGAATGATTTTTTTCCGTGAAAGAAGCATAGATACGGCAGCTAAATGTAAACAAAGCCCCGTGAAGGATACTAACCGGCATCAAAATCAGAAAGGAAGAATAAAACATGGGCCACAGACCCACATGTTCACCGATGGAGACCCCCAGAATCACTTTCAGTATGCGGGTAGCAAAAACAGCGGCAACCAATAAAAGAGAGAAGGCTATCGTAAAAGTAGCAAAATAGCGTATTCGATGAGGTGTTCTATCTGCTATATAACCGGGAAAAAGACAACCAATAGCTTCTAATATCAACCAATTTGCCAAAATGAGGCCTATACTCAGTTCATTTCCCGAAAATACAATCAGTAACTCTCTTAAAAGGATAATCTCAGCCAGGAGCCCGCTGATCCCCAAAATAATGATTGCTATGCGAAAACGCTGCTTCACACTTATCGGTTTGCAGTAAAAAGCAAGGCCGGTTGTCTCAGCCCATTCGGTAGACAGGGCGTATTACAAGCCCCTTAAGCATAGAAAATATTCTTTTCCTGCAGATATCCAAGCCAAACCGGCAAAATCCGGTTTAGCCTGGAATATGTTTATGTAGAATAGTTCTTAAAAAAGCTGCACTCCTGCTGTTAGTCCAACCCAAAAACGATAGCTACGCCCTCCTCGAGATGTTTCTATGAAGTGGTACCTGTGATGATCGGCCATATTCTCTGACCGGCTAACCAACATATTAAATGTTGTTCCACCATAAACACGAACTCCTTGTGTCAAGTCTTTTCCAAAAAGCCTCCGATACGAGTAAATTTGGCTGGAGTTCCGTTTAAACCACCCGTCATCCTGCACCAGAGAAATACTGAGTTCCTGAAGAAAAAAGTAATCGTCCAGGCGCTCCAGTCCCCACAGTTCAGACAGAGGCTTTTCATATCCGGCCGACCACGACAGAGCAAAAACATCCCGGTCTGTAATACAGGGTTTGTAGCCAATACTCACCGTATTATGTACCTCATAGGTACCTGTTCGTACACCGAGAGAAATAAAACCTGTTTCATCGGCCTGTACATTCAGTTGTTTCCTTCCATTACCATACACGCTTATCAAACCGGCAGGCAAACCGGAAAATTCTTTCGCGATATTAAAAGGGGCTACCTGTACTCCCACACCCCGTCCTGCAACATTAAGCAATCCGGCCACCTGAATACCACTCATAGATCGGTGAGCTACATTAAAAGCTCCTGTAACGAATACACCTTCAGCAACTTCTGAAACATTGGCCATTCCAGAGGTAAAAATACCTGAAGAATTGCGTGTAGAATGATTTATAATTCCTGATACAAAGATCCCTTCCCCGGAAGAACCACTATAATTCATAAGTCCGCTAATCATGATTCCACTGGAACGATCCCCTCCGACATTTGCAATCGAAGCAGCCTTTATTCCTCTGAGACTCTGGCTTGCCCAGTTACCTAAACCGGCCACCTGAATACCAGAAATCGACTTTTGAGACACATTACCCAATCCGGAAAACTGGAGCCCCTGTAAATCGCCCCGCGCATACTGTCCTATTCCTGCAACCTGAACACCGGAAATTGTGCCTCCGGCCGCATGCAAGCCCCCGGTAAACTGCAAGCCCTGCATATGTGACCTGCTTAATTGAAACAATCCCCCCACTTGTAAACCATGGAGAGGCCCGCTCGCCGCATTGCCTATACCCGCCAAACTAAATCCGCGATGCCTTCCACCCGTAAGATTTAATACTCCAACCTGAATCCGTGCATCTGTGTAATAGCGGTTGACATTCAATACTCCAAACTCATATCCATTATTTAGTCCACCGTTATACCCGGCAAGAATATTAAAAGAGTACTTTGAGGCATACTGAGACGATTGGATACCATTTGTACCCAAAGGTGGGATAAGCGTCACCTGAATAATCCTGTACTCCAGGCCGTATGTATCATATTCCGGCCATCCTTCCCTGCTTTCTGCAAAACTGTTTCTGGCTGAAAAAGGACCGGCTAAAAAAAGTCCCAGCAAAATAATGAAAATATATCGGCCTAATCCATTTTGCGTATTCATAGACATACCTTGTATCGTTAAGTTAAAAATGAGAACGACAGCCCTCCCGTCTGCGTTGAAATTTTCTTCTTTACGATCGGTCCTATCGAAAGGTTACAAAGGAATTTTTCACAAATACTTCACTACGAAATGACATCCCCATCCAGCCAGTTTCTAAAAATGGAGGTATTCGAGCGGCTCACTAAAATATCAGGATCATCACATCCCTTCAGTTCAATTTTCAATCGGCTGTCCGAAAATGCATGAATGGAGTCTATGGATTCCATGGAAACAATGTACTGGCGATTAATTCGGAAAAAACGGCGCGGATCAACCAGATCCTGGATTTCCGAGAGTGTACTATCAAGGACATAGCGCTTACGATCTGATGTTTGCAGAAACGTCAATTTGTCGCGACTTACAAAAAAGTCCACCTGTTCTACCGGAATACTGATAATACGTTCTCCGGATTTAACCATAAAGCGCGATTTAAACTGCGTTTCCGGCTCCCTCAACCATTGACGCAGAAATTTAAGATCCGCAGATGCCGGTATCTTCCGGTTTTGATATTTTTCAATCGCTTTTGATAATTCCTCAGGATCTATCGGTTTTAACAGATAATCAATGGCATTTACTTTAAAAGCACGGATTGCATACTGGTCATATGCCGTTGTGAAAATTACGGCCGACTGAATATCTACTTGTTCAAAAAGCTCAAAAGCGTTGCCATCAGCGAGTTGGATATCACAAAAAAGCAGCTCCGGATGGTCGTTGTTTCTAAACCACTCCACCGATGCTTTCACACTCTGCAAAACCACAGCCACTTCCGTATCTGGCACTACCTGTTGAAGAAGTTTTTGCATCCGTGTAGCCGCCGGTTTTTCATCTTCAATAATAACGATTCTCATATAAAATGGATTTATACATATATGCTAAATAGATGTTTCCCCGCCGGGGACATCATCCTCAAACAACGGAAGTTCAACGATAAATCGATTGTTTTCAATTCGAATTTCCGGCTCTTTGCCACCCAACAAAGTATATCTCTTTCGGATATTTTCAAGTCCGACATGTTCGTTTGCAGACATATCCACTGCACCTGAAAGCTGGTCTGGTAATTGGCTATCCATCGGATTATATGAATTCGATACAATTAGCGTATTTCTTTTAAGTTCCATATTTAAGTCAAGGGGCGCTTCTTCCAGGGCTTTGTTATGCTTCAGTGCATTTTCGAGCAGCATCTGAAGAGACAAAGGAGGCAGATATAACGGGGGGTCATGCGCATCCGGAATCCGATATGTCATCCGCTCGCCATATCGGATTTTTTGAAGCGAAAGATAATGCTTCGCAAACCGAAACTCTTCTTCAAGTGAAACCAGTTCCCTGTTTTGAGCATCCAGAACATAGCGGTATATATGAGAAAGTTTCTGAATAAATCTTTCGGCCGGTTCCGGGCCTTCATATACCAGGCTTGCCAGCGTATTCAGAGAGTTAAACAAAAAATGTGGGTTGAGTTGATCCACCAGCGCTTTGTACTGGTGGATCATTTTCTCATTTTTTAGTTTCTCGACCTCCACCGCTGATTTTTGCCATTCTCTCAGCCACCAGCGTGAGACATAGATTCCAAATACGACTAAGGCTATTCCACTCGCCACAAGAGCATTATAAGCCGCGATTGCCCAAGGAATTTCGAGAGAAATCCACACAGCGTAAAACCCCACCATGATCAGAAGGGAGACCGAAAACGCATAGGCCAGGTACGTTGCGAGTGTGATAACAAAACGGTAAACCGGAGCTTTTATCCAGGAAACCCTTTTTTCATAAAAACAGTCGATCTGAAATCCCCCGTAGGACATGGCTGCTGTTATCACAAAAAAAAGCAGCACGTGCGCTATGAATTCACCTAAATCGTACAGCGGAACCATACCTATGCCCGAGCCAATGACCACAAGAATGGTGGTCACCAGTGCACAACTTTTAATAAACCGAAACAGGCCAGGCAATTGCTTCATAGCTATAAATATATTATGGTCAGCAGTAGTTAAAGGTAACCGTTTTCCGGATAATATTTTATATCAAGCACCCATTAACGGTCAGGGCAGGCATTCATCAGGCCGATGGCCATCGGTTCTCCCCACCAGATTAAACTTCTTTTTCCCGTTTCTTCCATCTTATTGGCTTCCTCTTGAAACAAGGCAAGACTTTGTTCTATTCGCTGACATGCACCGGTTGGTTGTTCTCCAAAAAAATGAGCGGTTCCAAATTCCAGATAGGCCAAAATCATAAATGGACGCGGATTCTTCGGGTTCTCTGCAATTGCACGGTGAAGCTTGTCACTCATAGCCCCGCCTATTCTTTGGCCCAGAGAAGCATCGGCATTCAGCCTGGCCATCATAATAAACGCCTGCATAGCAATGACCTCAGATGGGTCCCCCTCTTTGTCTCCGGCTCTGTTAATGGCGCGTTCTGCTTCTTCAAAAAACGGATGCAGGTCCACATCCCCATATCTTCCAAACCAATCGTCCGATTCTTCCGGGTTGCCGTGGGCAGTAATAGACATCATAGCGTAGGTATACGCCAGATAATACTCCGGATACCAGTGCCCGGAATACTGATCCGATATCATCTCAAACCGAATGGCCGATTCACGCAACTCTTTCAGTGAACCAGCATTCATTACTTTTTCAGCCTGATTCAACATAACTTCGTGAAATAAGGGATCGGGTTCAAAGAACATCCCGTGAACACTTTTTCCCGGGAGACCTGTAATGCAGAGTACATATATCAGTGTAAGGATACTTTTTTTCATGGTTGTATATATTAAGGGGTTGTATGATATGTAAGTATTGCTATGAGATTCGCCAGCATTTCGCTTTAGAAATTATTGAACATGTTAGCAGCGTTTCCGCCCGAAAATGTTATAAAAATACCGGCATAGAGAAACCTGGGGGTAACAGATTGAACCGGAAGAGAAGGAATAAATCCCGAAGCATCGGACTGATCTGCATAACGGTAACCGAACACGTGATCCCGCCCAAAAATATTTGAAGAAGCCAGGTGAACAATCATGTTAGAACGAGGCAGATAGCTCCATCCCACACTAATATCAAAGAAGGACGAAGTCCGAAGGCTGGTATTTTCCGGATCATTCGGACTCATATATGGATAACCGTTGTTCCAGGAGAACGTCAGACCCAGTTGCGACCGGAGTGGACGGATGAAGTGTTTTATAACCAATGAAGCGTTGTGTTCAGGAGCAAAAGAAGGAGTAATTCTGTCCACATGATTACCTGTCGATCTTTTGCTGTCAATCCACTGGTACGTGGCCCAAAATTCTGTATTCCTTACAGAAACACGGTCACGATAGAAAACGTCGGCGCCACGGGCGAATCCCCTTCCATCAGCTCTTATAGTATGAGGTTGATATTCAGTCCCTTCGAACAGAGGCAGTTGGCGATACGTCTTGTAAAACCCTTCCACCCGGATGGTACGCCCCTCCTTTTGGAAAAAATAATTAACAAGCAGATGTTCTGATTCTGCTCCTTCCAACAAAGGAGCCGCTACCCGAATATTGGGCACAGCCATCTGATGATAGCGTCCTGCGGCAACAGACCACTGGCCTCTTGTCCCGGGCCTCCAGGCGGCTGAAACCCGTGGCAACACCCAATGATCACCCGTAAGCCGGCTGTATCCCCACCGCAACCCGCTTCGTACAGAGATCGAGGGTGTCACAGATGATTCCATCTCACTCCATATAAAGTAATGTTCATCCTGGTATTTTCGTGATAAGCGTTGCCTGTCACTTCCATACAACCGTTGCCTGAACGACGTTACCTCCAGTTCCGCACCGCTGTTTAGCGAATGGTTATCCGAAAGCAGATAGATTATGGTAGACTTTGCATGCAGGGTTCGGTTTCGGTGATGTGCTGAAGACGTACCGGCATTTGCGGCTTCTCTGTTTTCTGAATACGAAATCCCGGCTGTGATGACCGATTTTTCTCCGGCATACCGATACGTTGACTGCAAGAGGCCGTAATCGTTATCCATCCCATATTGTTCAGGGCCGGAGTTACTGCCCGGTATTTCTTGCCATATTCGGGCTTGCCCGGACTCACCGTGCGCATATACTTTTAACAGGCCCGCTCTTCCTATCTGTCTTCTATAAGAAGCATTGACATTTTTATTTTCCGGGCTTTTATCCCATATATCCTGTTCAGAGAATACGTGATGGTACGGATACAAGTTCACATAATCTCCGGCGATGGTCAACGCACGGCCGTCACCCACTATCGTAGTTCTTCCTCCTGCACCCACAGAAGAAAAGTGCACATCCGTTTGCTCTCTACGGGGCCAGTCGATGCTATTTAACACCAAAACGGAAGACAGTGCCTGTCCATATTCTGCGGAATAGCCTCCGGTACTGAAAAATGCTCCCTTAAACAGCCCCGGCTGAAAACGGGTTCTTGCCGGCAAATTGGGTACCGATGCGCTATATGGATTCGACACCAGCATCCCATCGATATACATCCTTGCTTCAGAGGCATCGCCCCCACGAATAAAAAGGCGGCCGTCATTGGCAACATTTGCCGCTCC
>JASCXY010000107.1 GCA_030012235.1 Balneolaceae bacterium ANBcel3
AAGGGGGATCGGTTCTTCACCGCTACCAAACCGATTTTGAATATCCCTTCCGCCAGGAATCGAACTTTCTTTATCTCACCGGTGCCGAAGAACCCGATTTGGCAATGATTTTGGATTGTGGCAGTGGCCGATATACGCTGGTTGTTCCCCGAAGGGACACCCATTTTGCTGTATGGATGGGTTATGTTCAATCACCCTCCGAGTATCAGGAAACCTTTCAGGCCGATGAGGTGATCTATCACGATGATCTTCCGGATTTTCTAAAAAAACGCAACCCTGAAACCCTTCACTGTCTTCCTGCATCAGAGCAAGCGGCCTCTGCCCTGGGTTATCCCACGGAAACCGGACTGCTTCAGGATGCGCTGGCCTATTGCCGGGTTATAAAGTCCGAAGAGGAAATCGCCCTCCTTAAACAAGCCTCGGCGGTTGCCTCACGGGCACATATTTCAGCCATGCAGGCGGTTTGTTCCGGCACAAAAGAGTTTGAAGTCAAAGCCGCTTTTGATACGATCACCCTTCAGGCGGGAATGCTAAACGCTCCATATAATGGTATCTTCGCCTCCGGGCCCGGATCCGCCATTCTGCATTATACCGGATGGAGTCGAAAAGCCCGGGACGGTGAGTTGTTTTTGATCGATGCCGGAGCTGAATTTCAGGGATATGCCGCGGATATCACCCGAACCATGCCCGTAAACGGGCGTTTTTCACCTGTACAGGCTCCTCTTTATGACATCGTCCTCGAAGCGTTGCTTACCGCCAGCCATTCGGTGCGCCCCGGTGTGAAAATGGAGGATCTGCATCTTGACGCGGCCCGGGTCATAACCGACGGGCTTCGTGACTACGGGCTGATTACCGGTAGTACCGATGATCTAATGGATGCGAATGTCTTTGCTCTCTTTTTTCCACACGGACTGGGACATTTTCTTGGGCTTGATACCCATGATGTGGGCGGTTACCCTAAAGGAACGGATGTCATTGACCGGCCGGGATTGCGATTTCTTCGTGCACGGCGCACCCTTGAGGAACATATGGTGCTAACCATCGAACCCGGTTTGTATTTTATTCCCGCATTGCTTTTACCGGCACTTGAAGATCCCAAATATGCCGGATATTTAGTTCGGGACAAGATCGAAAAATTATTGAATTTTGGAGGTATTCGCATAGAGGACAATCTCATTGTCCGAAAATACGGGTCTGAAAACCTGACCACGGTTCCCCGGACGCGGGAAGAAATCGAATATTGCATGACCGGCCGATAAGGCTGCTTTTTTAAGAATGCGTACCCCGCACATGGACAAGATACCCTGCTTTTCTTAACTTGTGAGGCACGTACTTCAAAGCCCTGCCCCGATTCACTGTGGGTAGCGGCTTCTAATCACCCGTTTTTTAACGACTCAATGATCCAACATGTCAGCCAGCTATAAAGCCCTTACGCGCGCATACCGGCCACAAACGTTTGATGATATTGTCTCCCAGGAGCATGTCAGCAACACGCTTAAAAATGCGATTGCCAATAACCGGATGAGCCATGCCTATTTGTTTTGCGGGCCAAGGGGTGTCGGAAAAACCACCATGGCACGGGTTTTGGCCCGTACGCTAAACAACGTGGATCTGGATGTGGATGCTGAGCAGCTGAATAATACGCTTAATATCGTCGAAATCGATGCGGCGTCCAATAATGGTGTTGATGATGTTCGGGCGCTCAGAGAACGTGTGCGGATTCCGCCTCAAAGCGGATCTTACAAAATATATATCATCGATGAGGTTCACATGCTCAGCAAACCGGCATTTAACGCCCTGCTGAAAACCCTGGAAGAACCACCGCCTCACGTTATCTTTATCTTCGCTACCACAGAACCCCATCGTATTCTTCCAACGATCCTATCCCGCTGTCAGCGTTTTGATTTTCGCAGAATTACTATTCCCGAAATCGTTGACCGCCTGGAATATATTGCCAATAAAGAATCTATTGCCATCGGCCGGGAAGCACTGCACGTCATCGCCAAAAAAGCCGACGGAGCACTGAGGGATGCCCTGGGTATTCTGGATCAGGCCATCGCTTTTTGTGGCACCGATATTTCGTTTGATGCCTTGCACAAAGCGTTAAATATCGTCAGTTTTGAGCGCATGTTTGAACTGACCGACACGATCATCCGAAAGGATGTTAATGCTGGCATGAAATTAATCCACCATTTACTGCACATTGGAAACGATATTCAGGAGTTTTTGGGAGCATTGACCGAGCATTTCAGGAACCTGTATCTCTCTAAAGACACCCGGAATCTGTACCTCATAGATGCAACCGATGAAACAAAGTCCAGGTTGCAGGAGATGGCCGGATCTTTTTCGTCCGACGATCTGCTGCGCATGATGCATATTCTGCATGAAGCGCAACATCACATTCGTACGGCACAACAACCCCGCATACACCTTGAAATAACTCTTCTGAAGCTCTATCATATGAGCCGGACGGATGGACTGGAAAAGCTCCTTAAGAAACTGGATCACCTGGAAAAAACCATTGGGACAGGGACTCCGGCACCGGCTTCCGGCAACAAAACCGCTTCACGAGAAAAATCCGGCAAAAAGCCCTCGACTTCTTCGGGCGTTACCTCCTCAGCCACTGCAAAACCGCCGGCTAATCAGGGTGGAGATGTCTTCGGCACTCCATCACTTCAACGCCCCGTTAATCATCTGACGGCTGTTAAGCTTCCAAAAAAAGAAGATCGCGACAATGAGTCGCACCACCCGATCTCAGGAAACCTTGCCATTGCCCCGGATCCTGCTCCAGCTGCCGTACCGGAAAACGACGAATCTGATAATCAAAAAGTGGCATGTATTGAGGAAATACAACAACATTGGACCGTATTCCTGAATGATCTACGGGATCATACCAGTAACATGGTCTATTTTACACTGGCAAAAACACGGCCGGTCACACTGAAGGATCAGGTTCTTGAGCTGGAATGCAGCGACAGTTTCACTGTTGAAATCGTTCGGGAACATCAAAAAATGTTATGCCGCCTTATGAACAACTGTTTTGGGGTCACTTTGAGGCTGACTACCCGTCTGGCTGCGCATGAAAAGAGAACCGATACCATTAAGGATCCCTATGAAGATTTAAACCGGATTCAGAAAAAAGATCCCCTGGTAGGAAAAATCGTTCATTTGTTTGGTGCTGAGCTGGAATACTGAGATTTATGGAACCGGAATAACGACACCATTGTTGAAGAATACACCTATATCTGACAAGAAATTTAACGGAGGAACCTGCTCATGATAAACATGGCAGACATGTTTGGAAAAATTACGGACATTCAGAAAAAGATGGAAGAAGCCCGTAACCAGCTTCACCTGATCGAGGTCGAAGCCGAATCGGGTGGTGGCATGGTGAAAGTCAAAGCCAATGGCAACCGGGAAGTAACCATGATTAAACTGGACAAGGCGCTTGTAGATCCAAACGATCCGGAAATGCTCGAAGACCTGATTGTGGCCGCGGTTAACCAGGCCATGCAAAAGGCCGAAGAAGCCGCCAAGGAAAAATTGAGTGAGGTTACACAAGGAATGATCCCCGGCGGTCTTGATTTGAGCCGTTTTGGGCTCTGAAACGCGGGAAAGCCTCTATGCAGCTTATTTCTGAAACGCTCGAACAAGCCATCGAACAATTGGCCCGGCTTCCGGGAATGGGCAGGAAGTCGGCTCAGCGTATTGC
Organism: Balneolaceae bacterium ANBcel3; assembly: GCA_030012235.1. Lineage (GTDB taxonomy): Bacteria > Bacteroidota > Rhodothermia > Balneolales > Natronogracilivirgulaceae > JASCXY01. The sequence goes on from JASCXY010000107.1 coordinate 3,713, forward strand.
CATGCACTTGCTTAAAGTGGACAACGAGCAGGTTTTTTTGCTTGCGGAGGCCCTCAACCATTTGAAAACCCGTATTCAAACCTGTTCGACGTGTTATAATATTACGGATGAAGATCCCTGTCCGGTGTGCGCTTCTGAAAAGCGGGAAACTGGCCTGGTGTGCATCGTTGAAGAGCCAAAAGATGTGTACACCATTGAGCGAACACGGGAGTTTACCGGCCGTTATCATGTCCTGGGGGGTGTCATTTCACCCATGCAAAATATTGGTCCCAATGACATACGCATCCAGGAGCTGATACAACGTATTCATGGCAATGAGGGGATCCGCGAGCTGATTCTGGCACTAAATCCCGATGCGGAGGGAGAGGCCACAGGATATTATATTAACAAGCTGGTATCGCCCCTGGGAATCAAAGTGACCCGGATTGCGCATGGCATTCCGATGGGAACGGACCTGGAGTTTATTGATGATGCTACGTTGACCCGGGCTTTTGCAGGCAGGCAGGCTTTCTAAGAAAAGGATGCAGGCTTTCTGTACGTCCGGAGGTGTGAATTATAAAGAGGCTTGATGAGGTATGGGTTTATTTAGATGGTTGTTTTTGTTTATTTTTGCGGGACTTTACCTGATATCATGCTCCGATACAAGGGATATCAGACTGAATACGGCTGTGGCCTCCGGAGATTATATTGAAGCGGAGGCTCTCCTTCTCAGAGGCGCAAACCCCAATAGTCTGAATGCGGACGGCATGCCGCTTCTGGGAGTTGCTCTGATGCATGGCCACGAAAACATTGCGGAGCGGTTACTTGAGTACGGTGCTTATCCAGACCAACCGGCTCCCGGCTCTGTGCCTTTACTTACGTATATTATTTCACAATCGCACTTCTCCGCGGCACGATTTCTTCTTTCTTTTGAACCACGCCTCGTTGACACGTGCCCGGATGGGTTAACACCTATAGATTACGCAAACAAATCCGGGGATGATGAATTAGTGAAGCTTATGGAAGAGACTATCATACGCTCCCACCGGCAGATCCCACAGGCCGTCAGGCACTCTAACCTGGAACGGCTTCATTACCTGGCTGACCGAAGTCCGGGCCCGGGTAATGGATACCAGTTTCCCGAAGACATCCTGCATGATGCGGCCTACTACGCAACACCTGAAATCGTTCTTTTTCTGGTGGAGTGGGGCGTAGAATTGAATCCTGTAAGAGCCGGACGACCCCCTATCATCGTTGCTGCAGATAATAACAGAGGAGAGGTCAGCGTCCAGATAACCCGCATTCTTCTTGAACACGGAGTCGATATTGACACGAAAGATCAATGGGGCTTAACTCCCCTCATGTATGCACTGCGCTGGGGAAGCAGCCCGGAGCTGGCTGAGTTTCTGCTTGATCATGGAGCCGACGCATTCATCATTGCAGATCCCTCTTATAGCAGTGGCCACAGCAATTTCAGAGGATACACTACGCTTATGTTTGCCATTCGCAACTCTGGTAACAGCAGATTACCGGCCATAGAACGTATGCTTCGGAAAGGTCTTGATGTCAATTATTCTCAAAGCGACCATGACTTCCCTTTATCTCTGGCTTCTTGTGGCTCCCAGGCCAGCCTTGAAAAGGTGCGTCTGTTGCTTGATTATGGTGCCGATATTAACCATCAAAGCCATGGAAACGGAACAACGGCGCTGCAATGTGCCGCGTACTTCAGGGAAACAGAGATTTTCTCCTATCTACTGGAGCACGGTGCTGATATATATATCAAAGATCATGAAGGTTACGACCTTTTTTCATGGGTTGAGCTGCGAAGAGAATGGGATGAAGACTCCGAATCCGATGAGAAACTGGCCGCTATTTTTGAGATAATCGAAGCGCATAAAAGGTAGGGTGATACAAAAAAGCCCGGACAAACACGTTATTTATCCGGGCTCTTTCGAAAAAATCAGACATTTATCAGAAATAGAACTGAGCCTGCATCATAAAGACATGGGCCGCATCGTCAAAATCGATGGAATCGGATTCAAGTGTCCGGAGTCCATAGGTAAAGATGATTCGGTTCAGCGCAAACGGGCGCCCCTGCAAAGCACTCAGGCTATAGGAAGCTCCAACGGTTCCAAACATTCTTCCGCTTGAATCGGCATCGCCATTATCCGCATACCAGTATTCACCCATGGCAAAAAGTTCAATGTGCGGGGCAGCAAGTACCGCTCCAAAAAGCGATGCTCCCAGATAGTTTTCCTGTCCAAAAGGTTCAACATCCTCATAGCTGATCCCAATAAAGTCGGCTTTTAGTCGAAACGGCTGATCCCCGGGCTGTGGCCCCCAGTACACGTTGGCCGAATAGGAATAATAGTTCCTGCCAACACCACCGATGGCAGTAAGAGGGTTCTGCGATGTATTAACACTTGCATAGGCACCCACTTCCAGGCCATTTCTTTGATCCGGCCACCAGGTAGCCGATCCACTAAACGCAAAGCCTTCGGTTTTAACACCACCGGTTGACGGAACATTACTCAAGCCTTGCCGGTAGTTCAGTTGATTATGGCCATTATGAAGAAACGCGCGAAACTCTCTGTTGACATCGCTCCAGATGGCTTCCACTCCATAATCACGGCCGTCGGCACCGATGGTCATCCGTGCCCACATATCCGAAATTGCCGGGCGGTCAATCGCGTCAATAACGGCGTGGCCGGTACGGGCATATGCGCGGGGCTGTGTACCCACAAATCGACCTGTACGTAATGTAAGATTATTATTCAGATAATATTCACCCCGAATATCCAGCCAGGTAGCGTTACCGCCGGAGCCTTCCATCTGAAGAAAAACACCCATGCGATCACTGATGTTGGCAGAAAGCCGAACCCGCATCCTTCGTACACCAAATCCCACTCTCTCTACATCATCATCTGAAGCAAAAGTAACCCTCGGCTGCAGGGTACCGCTTAATCGAACCGAAACGTCATTTGCTGTTAAAACGACACCACGGTTAGCATCTTCAGCATTGGTTTTTCCGGGCAACAACAGGCACAAGGCACACCCTGCCAGTAACAGTATGTTAGAAATCTTCATATATCTACCCTAATTAATGTTAATAATTTTATTCTTCACTCTACTCCACTACCCTCACATCGTTTATAATTAACGATGCACCTATTTTAAGGGAAAAAGGGAAGGATTTCCACCATTAGTTTTCAGAAAACAGGGCAAAAGGGTTCTGCCCGCAACCTTTGAGTTCTATCGGCTCAAAACAGGCGGGTCTGAACCGAGTCTTTTTTATCGGCCTGTTCTATTTGTGGAAGCGGTTGGCCGCCTTTGTACACATTCAGCAGTTCCGGTGTAAACTTTCGCTCAAAAACACTTTTTGAAAATCCAAAGAGTGCTTTATTTCCATTATCCGTTAAAGACAGCAGGCCGTTATCCTGCTCCTGTAGAAAACCAAACTGCTTAAGATCATTGACCATCAAGAACGCCAGCTGGGGGATAAAGCCAGAATGTGCTTCAATCTGGCTTCGGTGGTTATTGTCGTCCGGTGGATACAGGGTCATTCCGAGGATGTTGAACTCAACCTCGGTGAGCGGATATCCCAGCGAGTCTTTGGTTAGCGCCTTATCCCAGGCGGGCTGACTGTAATACAACCCAAACCAGAACTTGGCTTCTTTGACCAGTTTTTTTGTGGCCACACATCCGAAATATTCTCCAGAGGGTGCACGACGGGGTTCCCCCCGGGAGCGATACAGGCTTACCATCGATGCCAGATCCAGCATCTTGAGGTTTGGAGGGTATACAAAAAAGCCGCCGGACTTTTTATGCATGGTATTATCCCATTTTTTCTTTAATCAACTGAACAGCATCCCCCATATTAAACGATTCCGCCTTTTTGTTTTTGGGAATGCTGATGTTTTTCTTTCCGTATTTTATATATGGGCCGTACCTGCCCGTCATAATACGAATATTTTCTCCCGTTTCCGGATGCTCTCCCAATTCGTTGATTACGGATGAAGAAGCTCCTCTTTTCTTTTCTTTTTTAGCTTTAAGCAACTCCAGGGCCCGATCAAGCTCTATATCCAGAACATCGTCTCCTTTGGCCAGTGACTGAAACGTCCCGTCATGAACAACGTAGGGGCCATAACGGCCGATACCGGCTTTCACCGGTTTTCCTGTTTCCGGATGATTCCCAAGGTCTCTGGGGAGTGAAAGTAGCTTCAATGCAGTTTCCAGCCCTATATCTTCCTGCTTTAACCCCGCAGGAAGTGAAACTCTTTTAGGTTTTTTATTATCGTCCGTTACTTCGCCCAATTGGACATACGGTCCATAGCGGCCGGAAAGGACAAATACATCTTCACCGGTTTCAGGATCTTTCCCAATTGATGAAGGACCCTCTTTGCTCCTGGATATAATTTCTGAAAGCTTCTCAACGGTAATGTCAGCCGGATACATGGATTCCGGTATAGAAGCCATGGCATCCTTACCATCCTCGGATGTCACCTGGACATACGGACCGAAGCGTCCCAGAAAAAGCTTCATGCCGTTGAGTCCTTCAATGGGAAGCTCTATTCTACGTGCATCCTGCGGGTCAATTTTGGACTCCTGCCGCTCGACCATGTTTTTAAGTCCGTTTTCACCCTCATAATAACTGCGCAGGTAGAGAAGCCGGTCTTCCTTGCCCGTGGCAATTTCATCCAGCCTGCGCTCCATCTCTGAAGTAAACTGTTCATCCACCATATCCGGGAAGTGCTTTTCAAGTAACTCGGTCACAGCAAACGCCGTAAACGTAGGCACAAGTGCATTCCCCTGTTTTCGGGCATAGTCCCTTTCCATGATGGTGCCAATAATCGTTGCATACGTACTGGGCCTTCCGACACCATCGCCTTCCAGTTTTCGTACCAGGCTCGCCTCGGTATAGCGTGCCGGTGGTTTGGTTTCGTGCTCTACCGTATCCAGTTGTTTACAAAAAACGGGGGAACCGTCTTTCAGTTCAGGCAAGTCTTTTTGCTGATCGTCCAGGTTCGCCTCCGGGTCATCGCTTCCCTCAACATAGGCTCTGAAAAAACCAGGAAAAATGATTTTTTTTCCTGTGGCCTTGAACAACGCCGTTGTTTTCTCCGTTTTGGCTTCTATGGCTACCTGAGCAAACTCCAGCTGGGCATCTGCCATTTGAGTAGCTATGGTTCTTTTCCAGATCAAATCATACAATTTGGCTTCACGGCCACTCAAAGGGGTGTCTGCCGTTTTTCTAAATTGGCTGCCGGCAGGCCGGATCGCTTCGTGTGCCTCCTGGGCTCCCTTTGACTTAGAGGAATAACGCCGCACCGATGAACTCAGATAGTCGCCGCCATACATTTGTTCTACGGCCATTCGGGCAGCATCCACCGCCTGAGCCGACAAGTTGGTGGAATCGGTCCTCATGTAGGTGATATATCCTTCTTCGTACAGTTTCTGCGCAATCCGCATCGTATCCCGGGCAGAAAAGCCAAACTTCCGGTTGGCTTCCTGTTGGAGTGTGGATGTGATAAAAGGGGGAGCGGGGGAACGCTTTTGCTTTTTCTTTTCAACCGACTGAACCGACCACTCGGCCTCCTTCAAAGAAGCCTTGAGTGCTTCCGCTTCTTCTTTTCCCAAAAGAACAACCTTACCGGGCTTCTTCAGTTTTCCGGTTGATTCGTCGAAATCTTTTCCGG
>JASCXY010000108.1 GCA_030012235.1 Balneolaceae bacterium ANBcel3
CATAAAGAAAAAAGCAACGGTGCATACGTTACGCCACAGCTATGCTACACATTTACTGGAAAATGGAACAGATCTAAGAATCATCCAGGAATTACTTGGCCACAAGAGCAGTAAAACAACAGAACTTTATACCCATGTGAGCCAACAGACGAAACAAAAAATTCCAAACCCTCTTGATCAACTGGAGCTATAAATAAAGCGCAATAAATGTTCGCCTATCATTCTATATTGGCATGTAAAGCGCATGTTTATTGCGTGTATAAACGAGTTACCGCCAAGTGTAAGAAAAGACAACAAAATTGGAAAACAACAAACATAGAAAGACAGAAAATGACAGCCGCACAAATGGCACATTTGGTTTTGCCCAACACACAAGTCGACCCTTCGCAAAACCAAAAGAGCCATTTTTTGCCAACGCACCGAACGAAAGCAACAAACTTGACATTGACAAATTTTTGAAAAATAAGTTCAATATATTGCACTATTTTAAGCTGATATTTTTACCTTTGACACATTAACAAATTAAACAGCGGGGGCAACGCTATAAATTCTGCAAACAGACAAATGAGACCAAATAAACCGGGACAAGTAGCAAAGTTTCACACACCGCTACCAGACGAAAATCCAGACCAACTTTACGTTGTATTAGAAATCAAACAAGATATTGAAAGACCAAACGCAGACATTAAAGCTCTAAATACAGGACTTTCATTCCCCCCTATCAATACTGTTTTACTTGACGACCTTGAAATAGTAGAAATTCATACTGCTGACCTTGTAGGACATCAAGTTACTATCAACAAAGCAGATTATTCACAAGCAACAGGAAAAGTTGTAAAAGTAAGTGAACAGAAAATAATGCTTGACTTAACAAAAGGCGTTAAAGGAGTTGAGACAAATGTATGGCTGACCATTGAGGACGAAAACGGGAAAGAGCATACCGGAACTTTGTTTGTAAACTAAATACAATTTCATGCCTACAGATATAACTTCAACAGAATCTCAGATTAGAGATTATCGCCTGAAACTGGGTGATAAAATCAGGCAGGTGCGTGAGCAAAGAGGTTACAGCCAAGAGCAACTTGCGGATATGATGGATATTAACCGCTCCACCATTTCAAAAATTGAAAATGGAAAATTCAGCATAACGGTAGACTACCTTGTGCGTTTCTCAATCTCTCTTGATTATGAATTTAAAGTAATTGAAAGGTAGCAGATGACCGATGTACACGACAAAGCTACCCGAAGCTTCAACATGAGCAGAATAAAAGGCACAAATACAAAGCCAGAAATGCTCGTGCGAAAATATCTGCATGAAAACGGATTAAGATACCGATTGCATAATAAAAAACTGCCCGGAAAACCGGATTTAACGCTTAGTAAATACCACACCGTGATTTTTGTAAACGGCTGTTTCTGGCACGGACACAGAGGATGCAAATACTTTGTATTGCCAAAAACAAGAACTGAGTGGTGGCAAGATAAAATTGAAGAAACAATAAAAAGGGACATCAAAGCAATGAAGGATTTGAAAGAACTCGGATGGAACTCAATAGTCATTTGGGAATGTGAGTTAAAGCCGGAGAAAAGAAATACAACTCTTGAAAATATTTTGTTTACAATAACTAAAGAAGCTAAAAACTAAATGGCCAAAAAGAAAAAGGAATTCAGATTCATTGACCTGTTTGCCGGAATTGGAGGCTTTCATATCGCCATGCATGAGAATGGTGGCAGATGTGTTTTCGCTTCAGAGATTGACAAATTCGCCCGCCAGACATATAAATATAATTTTAGAAAAATTTCGCCCGAGATTTTTGAAAACGGAAATTTCAATGAAGATATAACTGACCCTAAACTTGATTATTCTAACATTCCGGATTTTGATGTTTTATGTGCAGGCTTCCCTTGCCAGCCATTTTCTCATGCAGGCTTAAAAAAAGGATTTGATGACACAAGAGGAACTTTATTTTTCAATATCAAAGAAATTGTAAGGGCCAAAATTGAAGCGAACAAACTCAATAAAATGGTATCAATACCTAAAATTCTCCTATTAGAGAATGTAAAGGGTTTTAAAAATCATGATAAGGGAAATACTTTTAAGCGAATAAAAGAGGTTTTGAATGATTTGGGTTATGAAGTAAGTGCAGAAGTTTTAAACAGCAAACATTTTGGAGTTCCTCAAAACCGAGAACGTATCTATATAGTTGCTTGGTATCGGGATGTTGTAAAATCAAAAGAGTTTAAGTTTCCGTGGGGACTAGATGATAATGGGAAAGTCATTTATGACAAAGAAATAAGAGATGAAAGGGCTAAAATTATTAATGTTGGTTCCATTTTATTGAGTCAGGATGAACTAGAAGCTCTTGAAGAACGAGATAAAAAGACATATACAATATCAGAGAAATTATGGGCCGGTCATCAAAGACGCAGGGTTGAACATGCACAAAAAGGAAATGGATTTGGTTATTCACTTTTTAATGCAAAATCACCTTATACAAGTACCATTTCAGCAAGGTACTATAAAGACGGTAGTGAAATTCTCATTGAACAAAAAGGAATTAACGGAAGAGCGGACAGACCAAGAAAGCTTCATCCATTTGAGGCTGCAAGGCTGCAAGGTTATCCAATCGATAGCTGGTTTGAAATACCCGTATCGGACAACCAGGCTTACAAACAATTCGGAAATAGTGTTTCTATCCCAGTGGTAAAAACAATTGCATCAGAAATACTCACACAATTATTAAAAGATTAATAGTATGGAATGGTTAGATTTTTCAAAATACGAAAATAGTGACTCAAAGTTTTCAGCTGAACTATCAAATAAAGGCGGATATGTTACTTTCAGCAATTCAGGTAAAGGTGGTGATAAGAAATATTTCACACTAAGCTTAGAATCATTTTTGGTGTGTTTGAAAGATATTACAAATAACCATTCTAGTTTTCTTGGGCATGAGAACTATGTTGAAAAGGAATGGAGGGATTTAGGAAGTCAATACTATACTGATGCTGCTGCAAATGCTCAATGTACGGTTCAAACCAAGCCAATGTTTACTACATTAAGCAAGATTATTATGTGGGCAAACTCACCAAATTATGATACTAATAATCCAGAGGCGAATATTATACTTGAAAAAAATGCCTTACAAAATGCTATTACCAAACTAGAAGATTTATCTAACATATTTTCTCCAAAAACACAACTAGAAAAATCTACCACTCTTCAGGAAAACATAGCCTACAAGGAAAAATCAATTCGAGAATTCGCAAAGTATATTTTTACATACTTCTATGGAAATGATTGGTTGGAGTTAATAAACTCCACTAAACAAAATCCGTCTGTTATTAATGGGGTTAATTTTATTTCTCATGATTATGAAGTATTTAAGAGACTCATAGGTGAATTTTCATCAATTCAGTCCAAAACATCCCTCACTTCTTCTAATACTATTCGCTATTTTGATGAACCTATATTTACTAACAATAACAAATATTACTATTTCACCACTCAATGGAATGGAGATGGGGACTACAGCCTCTCTTTTTCCAATCTAAAAACTTACTTTGAAAGAAAATTCCCACAATATCTTATAAAAAGGAAAGATGGATTTTACTACTTGATTAGATTAAAAGATATCCCCAAAGTTCGATTTGACAATGATTCTTTCATAAAAAATCTAGAGATTTCAGGATTAGCTTATTCTAATATGCTAATCACGAGATTCAACTCATCCCTCCTCACAAAACCCTTCGTCATTCTCACCGGCCTCTCCGGTTCTGGTAAAACCAAACTGGCACAGGCATTTGTACAGTGGATTTGTCAGGATGAAAGCCAATACCGAATAATTCCTGTTGGTGCTGACTGGACCAACCGTGAACCTCTTTTAGGTTACCCAAATGCGCTTAAGCCGGAAGAATATGTAAAACCCGACAGTGGAGTGTTAGATTTAATTATTCAGGCCAACAATCAGCCAGACCTACCACATTTTCTTATTCTTGACGAAATGAACCTGAGCCATGTGGAAAGGTATTTTGCCGACTTCCTGAGTGTAATGGAATCGAAAGAAGAAATTCCGCTGTATGCCGAAGGTACTGTAGAGAATGGCGTTCCTGCAAAACTGAAAGTTCCTTCCAATCTGTTTATCATTGGCACCGTAAACATTGACGAAACCACCAATATGTTCAGCCCCAAGGTGCTTGACAGAGCAAATACCATTGAGTTCCGTGTTACGCAGAATGAAATGAAAAACTTCCTAAGCAACATCAAGGACATCAACATGGACGCTCTTACCGGAAAAGGTGCCGGAATGGCCGGGAGTTTTTTGGAAATGGCAGCCAGCAAAGAATTTGCTACCACAGATATTGCTGAAATCAATGCTGCTTTGATTCAGTTTTTTGGCGAGTTGAAGAAAACAGGGGCAGAATTTGGCTATCGCAGTGCAACGGAAATTCTAAGATTGATAAATCAACTTACAGTATTGGATGATACACTTACTATCAATCAAAAGATTGACATAGCTATCATACAAAAACTTTTACCCAAGCTGCACGGTTCACGGAGAAAGTTGTGTCCGGTATTGGAAACATTGGGCTCTTTCTGCATCACTGGTGAAGTCAAAATCATTAAAGATGTTTATGAAAAGACCGACTTTGATATCAATGGCGCAAATGTGCTTTATCCGCTTTCCCTTGAAAAAATAACACGCATGTATCGGGGAGCAATTGATAACGGATTTGCAAGTTTTGCTGAAGCGTAATAAATGAAGTCAGTATCAAACATAGAAATCAACCTTGATTCCATTCAGGAAGGCTTGCGGCTCTGGATAGATGCCCGCAGGCCTGATTCTTTGTTTGATGCAGATGAAAACGCAAGTGAGCATAATGAAGCCCGATTTCAACTGGTTGAAGGTTGTTACTATGATTTTCAAATCAGCGACCCTGGATTTATATTGGGTGATGTTGGCGAAAACATCATACAACAACACAAGAGAACAACAAATCTGGGCGCAATTGCTCCCAATATTTTTGTAGGAACCCTTTCGATTCCATTACTGGAAAAAGGCTCTTATCAGGAACGCTGCAAAGTCGAATTAGAGGTTCAATCCATAAAATCCGGTTATCGTGATGATTACCGTGACATGCTTGAACTCATTACCGAAAAATGTACGGACCTTTTGTTGCAGGCAAATTCACCCGTTTCGCAACACTTTGAAATTGATTACACCAGAGATAGTCAAACGCTTTATCAGAAATTTGCCTTTATTAAGTCCGTAATTGGAACTGACGAGTTTGCCGAAGCAATTCACCGAATTGTTACTGCACCTGTAACAAAATGGACCGAAACAACCGAAGAAAAAGACATTCGTAATGCGAGACGCTTTTCAAACACCAATATTAAAGAAATACTAAAAGGCAGTAAGCGAAACAAATTGCCTGAGACGCATTATCTGAGAAGTTATGGCATAGATACATTGCCGGTAAGAATTACTACTATCAGAAAAACAGATTCCGTTGACACACCTGAAAATCGTTTTATCAAACATGCTCTTGAAAACTTCCTTAAATTCTGCACAGACATAAACAACAAGGCAAAAGAGTTCGGCCATAAGAAAATGGAAAACGAATCAGAATTATTGATTCGTGAACTGGAGAGTCATCTGCATCATTCTGTTTTCAAAGATATTTCAAGACCAACAACCCTAAAACTGAACAGTCCGGTATTGCAGCGGAAAGTAGGTTACCGGGAAGTGCTTCGCGTATGGCTCATGTTTGACCTTGCCGCAAAATTAATATGGACTGGTGGTGATGATATTTACAGCGGAGGTAAAAAAGATATTGCCACATTGTATGAATACTGGCTTTTCTTCAAACTGCTCAATTTGTTTCAATCAATCTTTGAGATAGAACCCAGAGACATTTCAGACTTAATAAAAGAAACGCCTGACGGTTTAAATCTTCAGATAAAGCAGGGAAAATTTACTGCACTAAGAGGTGTATATGATTCAGGCAACAGAAAACTGAATATTCGTTTTAATTACAACCGGTCATTCAGCGGAAAGAAAAATTATCCCGATTCAGGTAGCTGGACGACCACCTTGCGTCCTGACTATACGCTTTCATTTTGGCCTTATGGAATTTCAGAAACAGAAGCGGAAAAACAGGAACTGATTGTTCACATTCATTTTGATGCGAAATACAAAATCGCCAACCTGACCGATTTTCTGGAACAGAACAAAGAAAGCGACCTTGACGAAGAAAAAGCAGAAAACAGAAAAGGCATTTACAAAAATGCCGACCTGCTGAAGATGCACGCCTACAAAGATGCTATCAGAAGAACAGGAGGAGCTTATGTTTTATACCCCGGTGATAAATCCATTAACCAAAAAGGTTTTCACGAAATTATCCCAGGATTGGGAGCATTTCCGGTAAAACCATCAAAAACCGACAGCGGAATCGGAGAATTAAAAGCATTTATTCTTGAAATAATTGAGCACTTCATAAACCGTGCTTCACAGCGGGAGAAAATTGCGTATAGAACATTCGATATCTATAAAAATCCGCCTGAATCTGACAATGTGGTCAAAGAAACATTGCCTGAACCATACAATGCTAACAGAGACTTAATACCGGACGATACTTTTGTTTTAGTGGGTTATTACAACTCACAGGAGCAATACCACTGGATACAACGAACCGGATTTTATAATTTCAGAATAGGTTCAGGAACAGGGTCACTCATACTGGACAAAGAAACAGTAAGTTCAAGGTACTTGTTGCTTCACACTATAGGAGACACGGATTCCGGTGACTTATGGAAGATTGTTAGCAGAGGACCTAAAGTATATTCGAAGGCCGATTTAATTAAAAAAGGTTATCCTTCTCCATCACAGGATAATTATCTTGTTATTCAAATAGTACCTGTAACTGACAGTGAATTTGAGAACGTCAGTTGGAATTTCAGAAATCTGGAAAATTATTCGACAGGCAGAGCATCAGCATTTCCGTTTACCACAAGTCTGACAGAACTAATGAAAAATAAAATCAGATAATATGCCACCCCTTCAAAGCCACACACATTGCCAAGCCCCACGAGCCAACGCTATAACCAAAGCTTGTCAATAAGTGTGTCTGTCCCAACGCACGGCAGACAGGAAAGTAGTAGCAAATTGAATGAAAAAATGACTGAAAACAAAGAACACCAGGCGGTAACAGCGTATATAATTAAGTGCGGGTTTAGTGCTGTTAATCAACATTATCACCCGCAACAACGGCGGTGCTTTTCGACAGGAAAGTGCCCCGCAATCCGCACCTAATCATATACGCGGAACGTTGGGCGACAGCTTAAAAGACGACACCGTGAAAATGAAAAATTACATATTGACAATTTTAACCTTGACGTTTTTCGCTTGTTCGACAGACAAAAGACAGACAACAGAAAATTCAAATAATATGCTTAAACTTTATAAATTAATTGACAACCAACTTCACTATTGGGAAACTTGGGACAAAGACGAAAAAACCGCAATAGTTCATTGGGGAATTGTTGGACAAACTGGACAAGACAAAGAAGTTAAAAGCGGACTTTTTTCAAATTTTCGTAAAACTGTTCAAAAAGAAATTGACGAGAAACTAAAAGAAGGTTATTCAGAATTTGACGAAGACAATTACGCATATTTAGAAATCGTATATAAGATTGACGGCTTTGGAACTGAACAAGATTTGGACAAGCGACACCGACTTGAAGAAAAAATGGACGAAGTTTTAGGTTGGACAGGACTTGGACATACTGACGGTGGAAGTATCGGAAGTGGAACAATGGAAGTTGGTTGTATTGTGGTTAACTTTGACATTGCCAAAAAAGTAATTGAAGAAAAACTGAAAGACACCGAATTTGGCGACTATTCAAGAATATTTAAAATGGACAATGAATAAAAGCCGACCGCATAACAGCAGTTTGGCAAAATGGCGGGTTCAGTGCTAAAATGAACATTAGTACTAAATTGAAAGTAAGTGCTTCTAAATCCGCCACTTCGCCAAGCTGCAAAACGTTGACAAAAATTAAAATAAAGAAAATGATTGACTACAAAAAAATAGAGAACATACTTCAATGTCCCATTACCAATGAAAAAGTGAAATATTATGAAAAGTATAATGATTTGGGTTCCATCAATAATATGATCGACGAAATTAATTATGAAAGTGCATTTGTTAATGAATCAAAAACAGTGTTATATCCAATCAAAAACAACATTGCCGTATTCCTTCCTGATTATGCTATTACCTCTTTAGATTTTAAGACCAATACTGACATTCTTTCTGTAAAGTCATTTTATGATAATTTTGGATGGAAAAAATCAAATGATAATAAGTATAATGACAATCTACTGTTTGTCAGTCAGGAAAGCTTTTCTAAAAAATATTTATCGCAAACAACAAGACGAGTCAATCATTTTTTACAAAACAATGGTGAGTACTTACTAGACATAGCTTCTGGCCCTGTTTATCAAGATGAATACAAAGCATTTTCAAATAATTTTACCCATAGAATTTGTATTGACATTTCGATTACTGCACTAGAAGAAGCTCAGAAAAATTTAAAAGAACAAAATGCATTTTATATTTTAGGAGATATTACAAACATTCCGTTAAGAAATGAAAGTTGTGATAATGTAATATCCATGCATACATTATATCATGTTGTCAAAGATAGGCAAATGATTGGGGTTAAGGAGTTGGTACGAGTCTGTAAAACCGGTGCTAATATTGTTATTGCTTATAACTGGGCTTGGCATAGTATGCTTATGAATGTAGTATTACTTCCTAAAAGAACTATACAATTATTCAGTCGAATAAAAAAAACTCTATTTAAAACAACTAGAGCAAAGGGGCGAAAAACAGCCATGGGATTATATTTCTACTCCTATAGTAGAAGATATTTCTTAAAGAATAAACCGGTAAATACTAATATTAAATTTACTGTGCTAAAATCCCTTCATCAAGATTTTATACAAACCTATCTTAAGGATAATGAAAGAAGTAGAAAGTTCTTAGACCGCATATTCAAAATTGAGAACAAGTACTCTTCTTTTTTTGGACGGCACGGAGCGTATCCTTTAATAGTTATTGAAAAACTTCTGCCAACAAAAAATAAGGTAATTGGTAACTAAAGCTTCAGTTATATCCTGACATCTCATTGAAGAACTTAGGAATCGTGCCGTCCTAAGATATGTTTACAGTTTTAGGATGATTTAATTTGAGCCGAAGTGCCCCCCTCCCAATAATTCAGCTGGTTAGAAGTATGCATGCGAGCAACTACATCTTTTTCGCACCCTGAAACAGGCGTAGTTTGTGATTTAAAAAACCATGTTGACTGAAAA
>JASCXY010000109.1 GCA_030012235.1 Balneolaceae bacterium ANBcel3
TTGGTATTGCAAAGAGGAGAGTTTCTAAGATAAATTGGTTTAATTTCATAGTCGAAGTATCTCTTTGAATACAGCCAATTAAAAAGGTTTGAATTTAAAACACCAAGAAGCCCTTCAATTGAATTACCATTCTTTGAAACAATGTTGGAAATACGATTAAGATTATATTTCTTCTCGTAATCAATGGATGCTATTATTCTTTCTTTAAGTGTAATATTTCTTGTTCTGACTATGAGAATTTTCGGTTCTGTAAAAAACCTTTCATCAGGTAATGTTCTACCAAGTTTGCCTTTGCTCTTTACAAATTCCTTGTCATACATTATAAAACCATCAGTCTCTATTTTACCATATTTCGATACGCCTGTGCCTGGTACCATTGGATGATATCTGTCATCAAGTTTTGTTTCGGCAGTTAGTTCACTTTTAATGTAACCTGTATTTATTCCTACTCCGAAATCATACGAAGTTTCGATTTTCGGGAATTTTGAAATTAATTTATCTACTATTTTATATTCAATATCGGATAGTAAGTAATCGAAAACGTAAAACTCGTTTTTCAAAAATCTATCTTGAAATATCGGATATGACGGTGTATCAGCAACTTCAATTGGAGAAACAGGGTTGGTTATCAATGTTTCATTTCCATTAAATTTTGATTTCTGTAAGATGTAGATTGCAGAATCAACGGTTGCTTCTTCAAAAACAGAACCACCTAACGGAACTAAATTATGGATGAAAGAATAATCTAACATGAATTTTCTGGTCTTTTCATATGATGTTTGAAGAAGAAAGGATGAATTCGTTATTAAGGAATTGAAACCGTCATCTTTGGTAATTTTTAATGACTGCTCAATGAAGAACTTATACAAATCAAAATTACCTGTGGTATTAAAATATTGAGTTTTGAAATATTCCTTTAACCCTTCTATTTCAGCATTTCTATATACATAAGGCGGATTTCCAATCACCACATCAAAGCCCACAAAATCTCCGTCATCATTCAGCACTTCAGGAAATTCAAAACGCCATTCAAAAGCGTTTTCAAAAATCTTGTTGGCTTTTATTTCTTCAATTTCAGTTTCTAGCTTTTTGGTGTCTTCGGTCAGCATTGCAACTTTTTTGTTCCAAGCCGCTTTTTCCTTTTTCGACATCTCAAAAAGTTGTTGTTGGTTGGTCATTTGAAAGAGTTCACCCGATAGTTTCCGTAGCTTCTTTAATTTGGGGTCGTTTAAGGAAATTTCACTTCTGAAATCCGATTTTATGTCGGCAATCAGTTTTTCCATTTCTCTTTTCTGTTCCTTGCTTTGAGCATTTCGATAAGTGTCAACGGCAATTCGGTAGCTGTCAATCGTCCATTTACTTTTTTTGAGTGCTTGTTTCAAGTCGGAATCTATCTCAAAACGGCTAACTAAAGAGTTCCCACATTTTATGTTGATGTCAATATTGGGAAGCGTTTCTAATTCAGTGGCGTTTTTGTAGTAAGCATTTTTCAAAAGCTCTATCCATAACCGCAAACGGCAAATCTTTACAGAATTGGGATTGATGTCCACACCAAAAAGACAGTTTTCAATGATGGTTTGCTTTTCGTGGAAAAGGGTTTCCTGTATGCGTTGACTTTCCTTATTACTTGGATTGTAATCAAATAATTCTCCTTCTTCGTCTGTTACAATCAATTCATCATTTACTACTTCTACTTGATATTCTTTCAGGCGTTTTCCGTCACGGTCTTGTAGAATTTTCAAGTCGTTTTTAACGGCAATCATTTCATTGAGTGCCGAAACCAAAAAGTGTCCTGAACCAACGGCAGGGTCGCAAATTTTGATGCTGTTTACAATTGAATTGGCTTCTTTCGTGTCATCAATGTTATTGTAAAGTTCATTCAGGTCTTGACATTTCCAATTTTTGGTTTCATTGAATTTCTGAACAACGGCTTTGCGAATAGTTTCACGGCACATATACATTGTGATGAAACCTGGAGTAAAAAATGAACCGTCTTTGTAACCGTTGATTTTCTCGAAAATCAAGCCAAGAACCGAAGCGTTTATCAGCGTTTTATTGTCTTCCTGAATTTCTTCTGAGCCTTCACTGCTAAAGTCATATGCGTTCAAAAATTCAAAGAGATATTCAAGCGTTGAAAGTTTTCCTGTTCTTTTCTTTCCTTGGTCGTTTTTTAAAACTGTAGATGAGATAATTGGAATGGTCTTATCATCTTTCAGGTTGCTGATAAACAAAGTGGAATGCTCAATATCAGTCGGTTCAAAAAGGGAAGAGTTTAGATAAGGAACTTTCTCAAAAATTTCCTTTACGTCTGGGTTTCGTTCATCATACTTGCGTGCCAATACCTGAAAAAACAAGCTGTTCAGGTCGTCATAGTTTTTTATTTTATCAAGGTTCAGAAACGAATACGATTTGTCGCCTTTATGATAGGTGATGAGTTGGGCTTCCAATAATTTCAAAAACAGAATCCTGTTTATCCAAGTGATGGTCAATTCAAGGGCAACATTGAAAAGTCTTTCCTGTTGTGTGTTTCCAAACTGGGCTGGTCTGTCTAATCGACTGATTTTATCTAAACTGTCAAGTTGAATGATGGCATCTTCTAAAATGCTTCCTGTATTTCGTTCACCTTCTTTATTCCGTTCAATGAGTTTTTTGCTTCCTTCTTTGGTTTCTGTCAAACCGATAATGTGCAACAACTCACTGTAAAAGCGTTTGTCAAGGCTATTGCTATCATTGGTGAAAGGAAGTTTTAAAAGATGTTCAGGAGAAAGTAACTTGAAAAGTGCAATCAGTTTATTGTCGTCCGCTTTGTCTTCATTTCGCAATGGCTTTTGATAATCCTGTAAATTGAAGTAGGTAAACTCAATTTCAGTTGTGATTCCTGCAATAAGCGGTTCTGCAATCTGCTTATAGAAAAAATCTGTTTTGGTGTCCGCCAAACGTCCGCCTTCAAAGTCATTGAATTGCTTTACAAGGCTTTTGCTTTGGGCAAAAAGTCTGTCAAAGGTAGTAGCATCAAAAATGAACCATTCATTTATGTTGGTAATGACCAAATGCTTTACTTCAAGGTTTTTATGTGTGATTCGTTCTCTAAGGTAGTAAAGCACCAATTCTTGAAAAGCTTTTGTATTCAGCTTTTCAGTAGTCACCATTTCACTTTTGTTAGTCGGCTTTTTTGCTTCGAGAATTACGCCAACTGAATTTTTCGCCTTGTCTCCGTTGTGAATTACAAGGTCGTTCCGTCCTTTTGTGTTTATGAAATGGTTTGGGTCGTAATATGTCTTTTTCAGAAAGTCAATGACAAGGTTTTTATGGAATTCTTCTGATTCCGTATCATTTGTCCTGTCGAGCAACTGGATAAGATTAGTCTTGAAACTCTCAATTTCAGTCCTGTTCGGTTTTACTTTTAAAAAGGCTTTGTTCAGTGCCTTTCTTGGTTTCAATCTGTTTATCTTCATTTACTCTATGTCTTTCTTTTCAGTCGGTTAATTTAGTTTTTTCTGTTCGTTTTTCTGTCCGAGCGTTGGCAAAAAATGGCTCTTTTGGTTTTTTCAGCTTTGGACTGTGTGTTGGCAAAAACCAAATGTGCCATTTGTGCGGTTGGCTTTTCTACAATGAACGCTAACGGATGGCGGTATGGTTAGTAAGGGATTGCGGGCTTTTTACCTATCAAGTTACAGTAAAATTCGGAGCGGGTTACTACGCCCATAAAACCACTGAAACCCTTATTAACTATACCGCGTGTTGTACGCTGGCTTTTATATTAATTCTTTAAATTTTAATAATTCAAAAAAGGCATCTATTTTTCCTTTCGATATGCCTGGTAAATCACTTGACAAATTCTTCTTTATTTGAGCCATATTATTTAGTAAATATATTTTCATAGACTTATAGTCAACATATTCAAATCCGATAATCACAAGAGACTTTGCAAGTTCTAAAACTGAAATCCTTTCGACTAGCCCCATCTCAAATAAATCTAACTCCATTTGATTAGATACGCCTTGCTGGAGCATCGTTGCCCAATTAGTTATGAAATTAGGTAATTGATAGTCTTCAGTTGTCAATTCCTTCAATCTAATTATTGCAGCTATTATACTTTGGACATTATACGATAAAAAGGAATTGATAAACCTTAGTGTTTGATGAATCTCTATATTTAGGGATTGAGAAATTTCAGAGAACCATTCACCATTCATCCATAAAAGGATGCCAATTTTTACTTGTTCAGAAGATAAATTACATCTGTTGGTTCTATTAAAATCTTCTAGATGACTTTTAAAATGCTTTAGTTTAAAAAGTGTTTCGTCTAAAATATAATCAATCCATATATTTTCTGTTGCAGAAAACTCTTTACTCCAAATTTCGTCTTCAAAATTTACATTCTCTTTAATATCATCATAAAGTCTTAGTGTTGTACCACTACTTTTAATGAACTTAAAATCGCCAGAGTTAATATATGGCAATAGTTTTCTTGAACGTAATGAAAAGATAGTTTCTAGTGTATTTCTTTCGTTACTATCAGATTGGTAATAAGATAATGTTTGGGAAATTATTTGTTGTACTAAATCACTGAGGTTGTTAGAATCTACTTCCTCAGAAAGTAAATCTATCATTGACAGGTCTATTGTATCAAATAATGCTTGAAAATAATCACTTAATTCATCCATTATTTCATCTGTCAGTTGTAACCGTTGATTTTGAAGAGCACGAGTAATACGATGAATAATATTATATAGCTCGCCACGGACAGGTTCTACATTAGACTCATTAATTAGGTCTTTTATTCTATTAAAATCAGAGCTATTTGGAACAATTACCAAACCCTTTGTTTCTTTTCCAGCCCGCCCTGCTCGCCCTACAAGATTCTTTAAATCCCTAATGTTTATTAATTCATAATTCCCCCTAACTTCAGGATTAAACCTTTGGATATCGTGAATAATTATTGTTTTTATTGGCAAATTAACCCCTTCGGCTAAAGTGTTTGTACACAAGACAAGTTTAATTTGACCATTTCTTAGAGAATCTTCAATTATTTCTCTAACACTTTGAGGAAAATCACCATGGTGATATAAAAACCCAGAACGAATTGAGTTTACTAATAAGTAGTCATTGCCAAAAATTATTGAAAAAAATTCAACAAGGGAATCAATAAAATCAGCAGAAGCATGTTCTACAAGCTTTTTATTCATTTTCCATTCCAACTGTTTTAGGACCTCCGAGGCTAATCCCTCAACACCATTATGTCCTCTCTTATGAGGTGCAAATAATGCTACTGAACCTGAATTAGTTGCTTTTATTGCAACAGCGGATGATATGCCTTTTTTAGTTGAAATCGTGCTTGTTCTGCCATTTTGAGGGTTTGTTATTTTAAGTTCATTATCATATAGATATCTATACAATTGATAATTTTTAGGCTTTGAAAACGTTGGATTTATGTCTAAATAATACCCTAAAGTTTTACTTGTCATCTTTTTTAAAAAGGCGAATTCAAGTTCTGTTGGTCTATAATTGGATGTAATTAGAGTTTTATCTGTCCCCCCTAACCAAGAGTTGATAACATCTATGTTTGGTATAATTGCTGAAATAAAAACAAATTTCTTTTGATGTGTTTTATCTTCCTTTAGCCTTGACAAAAGTAACTCATAACTTAGACCTCGAGAGCTATCATCAAGTAAATGACCTTCATCGCATATTATAGTATTAAATTCTTTGTGAATATCTGGAAAGATTTCTTCTATCGCCATGAATTTCTCAGGAGTTGCGATTAACAAGTTCACTTCTTCAATACTATTTCTTTCCTCAGCCGTAGGTATATTTCCACCATATATTGTCTTGGATTTTATACCTAAAGTTGCTAAATTTCTTGCTAAAGATATTTTCAATTCAGAGGCTAATGCTCGAAATGGAGCAAGATATAGAACTTTTTCAGCTCTTTTACTTTTTATTTCGTTATAAATAATTATCTCACTTATTGAAGTTTTTCCCGAACTAGTAGGCATTTGAAGTGAATATGTTTTATCAGAAAGTACACCATTCACTATTGCGGCTTTTTGAGATGGGAAAAAACTCCAAATTGGAACCTTCTTTTTTATATAACTTGATACCAAAGGCTTCCAGTATTCTGTATCATTTTTAAACTTTAATAAATCGTACCAAAGGTTCTCATTGTAAAACTTGTTTAAAAGAGCTCTTGCAAGAATAAGGGAACTGGTATTATATGTCATATATCTAAAAGACAATGAAATTTGTCTTTCTAGAATAACCAATAGGCGGTCAAGTATATTAAAATCCCCTGTTTCTAAAAAAGATTGTAATTCAACAGAATACTCCGTCTCATTAGCTAAATTTCTCTTTAAAAAAGATGAAATGAAATTATCTAAATTGTTATTGTAACTCTCTATAGGATATATTTTAGCTAAAATCCAAGCTGATGCTGAATATCCCGTTAAATAATATAACCCAGCAGCAAATAAGATATTGCTTGAAAGATTTACTCCTTTGAAATAATCTCGTTTCTTTTCTAAAGAATATATTTCAAGTCCCTTTGCAAGAGCTAACATTTCTTCATGGTTATCTTCATATTCATCACTGCCTAATTTTACTAAGCAACGATGCATTAGGCTCATGTAGAAATCATCGACTCGCTCTAAAAATGGGTAATTCGCTCGAGCTTCAATAGGTAAATCAAAATCCATAAATGACTGCCATGATTCTGATTCTGCAATCCAAGTCTTTAACAAATTATCCATTAGTCAACAGAATTAATAATATTTTGCCTTGTCTGTTCATAGGCATCCTTTAGTGCATTAATTGAAAATAGAAGAACAATAATATCCTCACCCTTGGTGAATTCTTTATTTGATTCTTGAATTTCAAAATCTTTATCAACTATAGCAATAGCTTTGTATACCTTATCATAAGAACCATATTTAGAAGGATATGCATATCTTTCTGCTAGTTTTCTATTCTTTACATCCCCAAGTCTAGCATACTTTTCCTGTAACCAAAATAAAGTATTTGACATTCTTGTTAGTTTATCATCAACAGCACCATTTATTGCATCCTGTATTCTATGTTCTTTTGAGGGAGTTGCCTTCATTTTGGATTCTATCGTAATAATTAAATCATTTGTTCCATTATTGCCAAATAGTAAAGCATCACTGTATTGAGCTGCTTTGTTTCTGTCTTTCCACATCCATTTATAAGGTCCAATAAGTCTAATCCCTTTTGTTCTAAAATGTTCTATGACTGTATGGAAACTAAGAATTTCGCCAAAATCACCAGATTTTATATTTCCTTTATCTGGTAGAACAAATTGTTCAAGGAATTCAGATTTTTTCATTTCGTTTTTTGAAGAAATATCTTCCAATTCTTCATCGGAAATGTAACTGAGTCTAAAATTATCTGTCAATTCATGAATAAAGTCAGTCAATGCATCCTCTTTTAATCTATAAACATGAATGTCTTTATTATCTATCTTATCAAAATGCTTTAATATTTCCATGTCTCTTTTTGGTTTGTAGGATGCTCTTTAAGCTTGCGTACAACGGTCGAGTGTATATGCCGTAAGGGATTGCGGGTGATTTCTTATCAAGTTACACGAAAAATTAAAGCGGACTTCTGACCCTCGCAAACCTCTGAAACCCTTATGGCATATACACTTTGTTGTGTGTTCGTGCATTTTTTGTCAAATCATTTGTATTGAAGCAAATGTCCTTTTTATTCCCTTACTGAATTTAACTTCAGGATAACCAAATACAATAAATAATCCTTCTCTGCTCTTGCTCATAATTTTATTTTTCTTTCGAAACAATCTTGCTTTTCTGCCATTTTGAATGAGAGGATGAATCCCTCCAATCATGCAACTGCCTAATCCAAGTGTTTCTGCAGTTATCATTGCATATGTAGTAGCAATAATAGAATCGGCTGGGTCTGAATATGGTGATCCATAAAAATATAGTGCCAAAGGAGCATCATAGGTGATATAGTTATTACCCTTGTCCATTTCATCAGTATATAC
The DNA here is from genome assembly GCA_030012235.1 of Balneolaceae bacterium ANBcel3. Lineage (GTDB taxonomy): Bacteria > Bacteroidota > Rhodothermia > Balneolales > Natronogracilivirgulaceae > JASCXY01. Next base: position 8,021 of record JASCXY010000109.1, read on the forward strand.
CTTGAAAAGCGGGCTGGCAAATCCTTTAAATATTTCATCATTCACTTTTCCCCAAAATGGACGCATCAGAGCCAAAAGGAATCGGGATGTCATAAATTTCATTCCTTTAAGGTAATTTGAGAAGTCTTTCGCAAATGCTCTTGTTTTTTCTTTACCGTTTAAAACCAATACATTTACATCTGATGGAGGCAAACCCATGGGGGCTGTTTTTGATGCAGTCAATATTTTTTCAACAACATCACTTTCAACAGGTAAATTCTTAAATTTTCTAATGCTTCTTCTGTGTTGTAATAGCGTTAAAAGTTGCGTATAGCTTATGGTTTTCTTTTTATCAGGCAAATCAAATAAATCATCTGGCGATATCTCTCTCCCGGTTATCTCTATGGCACCGGTCTGACAGATTGCCATACAATGGCCACACGCGTAACAACCAAAAAAGGACGTTTCGCTTTTTTGTGCTTTGCCATTTTCCAAAATCAAACAAAAATCATTACAGACAGAAACACATAATCCACAACCATTACATAATTCATTCCTGATTTTTATCGTTGCAGGTTCTTTTGTCCTTGATGTTGGTATAGCCATAAAATTACCTCTTAAGCTTTTTATTCCATTTGCATGACACACAACTCGTATATACACGCAATAAACATGCGCTTTACACCCTATAATGGGGTGTATAGGCGAATATGTGTTGCGTTTTATTTTGAAATGGATTCCTGCCCAGGTCATTTCGAATTATAATGGTATACAGACACGTTTACAATATTAAAATGGTTTTTCGATTATTATGGAATGTAGTGTATGTCTGAATTATTGTCATTGAGCAACGGGCTCTATCCGCTCATGGGCCGTTGTATTAGGAGTGGCATTAATTTCGCATCACTTTACTCACT
>JASCXY010000011.1 GCA_030012235.1 Balneolaceae bacterium ANBcel3
ATGCGTGTCTCCGGATTCTGATGAGCCGCCTCAAATACGGTCTTTCCTTTTTCTCCGTCGAGCTCAACGGGAATGTATAGCTGGGCATGATCCGACGGGTAGATCAGCTCCATGGATAATCGGGATTCTTCCGGCTCGCAGCCTTCTTTCCAGGATGGTATTCCGGTATAGGAGGGATGAACGCGCCGGTAATACCATGCCATTGCCGGTGGCAAACGAAAATGAGATACGGCCTGCATCTCTTCCGGATCGGCACAGCGGGAATCTACCCGTTTGCCGGAAGCATCAACATGAATCCTGAAGTGATACGGACAGGACTCGGTTTCGATTCCGGATATCGGGATGATGTCTGTTATGGTCGATGAACAGTGTGGACCGGCACGATGGCCGCTCAGAGCGCATCGCTCTATTTCTGTTGTGGCATAAAGGGGACGCGAGAACCAGCTTGTTTGCCCCATGGCATGAAAAAGATCGAACATCACCGGCCCGGCTTTACGAACCCCGGTAAGCTGCGGCCGTCCTTCTCCGCTGGCATTTCCAATCCATACACCGATGACATACTCCGGTGTTATCCCCACGGCCCAGGCATCCCGGTGGCCAAAGCTGGTTCCGGTTTTCCAGGCCACTTTTCGGGCAGAATCAAAGTGCCTCCAGTCGGTTTCACCCTCCGGACGGTTCACATTATTCATCGCTTCAAACATGGCCCACACCGATCCGGCATTCAAATGAAAAGGATAGATACCCGATGGACGATCCTCCGGTCCCGGCGCTTGCTCGAGTCTGAGGCCGGAATTACTGAATAGATCCCGGTCCGGATCAAGGACGTTGTCGTGGAGGAGATGGCGTGCAAGAGCGGCATACATGGAGGTGATATCCCACAACGTGCCTTCGGCTCCTCCAAGAATCAGTGTAAGCCCGTAATGTTCGGGAGGATAGTGAAGCGTCTGCATACCCATCTGCTTCAGATAGTAATGGAACTTTTGCAATCCGAAGTCCTGCAGCATCCGTACCGATGGAACATTCAGTGAACGGTGTACGGCTTCGGAAGCGGGAACGGCTCCCATATAGGTGCGGGTAAAGTTTTGCGGGGCGTATCCCGAAATAAGGGTTGGAATGTCCGGAATGAGTGTGTGGGGAAGTAAGTCCGACTGATCGATCATTAGCCCGAACAGAAGCGGTTTAAGGATACTGCCGGTACTTCGTTCCGATCGGATGAGATCGATGGCATGGCCGCGCGGCCGGTCGGTATAAACTCCGGAAGTGTTTCCTGCATAGGCAAGGACCTCGCCGGTAGCTGTGTCTATGATGATAGCCGCGGCGTTATGAATGTGATTGTGTCTGAGTTGCTCGTAGTGCCGTTCAAGGACCTCGATGACCCGCTGTTGTGCCGAAGCACGGAGGGTGGATGGAAAAACTTCTCCCTGGCGTACATCGGAATCGACGTAGTCCAGCAGGTGGGGGGTAAGCTGAGGAAGGGGCCTGGGCCTCTCCGGTACTTCTTCCTTCATGGCCAGTTCAAGGGTCAGTGCATCAAAGTATCCGTTTTCATGCATGCGTTGTAGCAGGCGGTCTCTTTTATTTCGGAGCGCCTCCCGGTTCCGCCCGGGATGAATGAGTCCGGGGCTGTTGGGAAGAACAGCCAGGGTCGCCGATTCCGCCCAGGATAATTCTTCAGGTGGACGGCCGAAGTAGCGCCATGAAGCCGCTTCCAGGCCAACGACATTGCCTCCAAACGGAGCATGGGCCGCATACAGCTGGAGAATCTCCTTTTTTGAGTACCGGAGTTCCAGCCGGGTCGCCTGAATGGTCTCTATCAGCTTTTGGGTGAACGTACGCGAAGGGTTTTTCCCGGATAGACGGATGACTTGCATGCTGATGGTGCTGGCACCGCTGACAACACGTCGGGAAGCGATGTTCTGACGTGTTGCCCGGCCCAAGGCAAGGAGATCAACCCCGGGATGCCGGTAAAAACGCTTATCTTCGAAAAGAAGAACCGCCTTTTCATAGCGTTCGGGGATTTCTGTGACCAGCGGAAAACGCCATTGCCCGTCTGCAGCAATCTTTGCAGCCATCAGTTCTCCGTTTCGGTCTTCAATAACCGTGGAATACGGAGTTTCAAACAGCGGTTCGGGCAGGCACAGGTAATATGCCGTGCCCATGACCGCAGCAATGAGTGCGATGACCAGAAGGATTCGCCAACGAAAAACGGTACGCAGACGCGAAGCTAAAGACATATCCTTATCGAACGACTTCCACCCATGTTCCCGGTGTTCGCGCATGGATCGAATTGTCATACATGGCGTATGTTACAATGGCCGGCAAATAAAAACCGCCTTCATAGGTTGCCGTTAAGCGCACCCTGAACGTTTTGGATTCTCCGGCTCTCAGATTAAAATACGTCATAATCCGGTCGTCCCGGATATCCTGGTGCGTTCCGGAGGTGGCTTCTCTTCCAAAAGCGATATCATCAAGCCGGGTATTATCAATCTCCCAGCCCGAAGGTACCATGTGGGTCAGCGCCAGTTCCGTATAATCACCCCGGCTTCCTGGATTGGTTACAGTGATTACCGCGAAGATATCGGTACCCTGCCGGAGAGATTCCGGATCTGCCCGTCGTCCGTCGGCATAGCGATACTCCACTTGTTGATGCAAATCACTCGATTGAGCCTCGGTTTTATCCACCAGGGGAATGCCTTCCTGTACCAAACGCAGAAAGACGGTTCCATCTCCCCGGTTTTCAACCAGAGCCGATTGCATTTCTGTGCCGGGAATGTCGTAATTAAGAATACTCAGCGGTTGTTCGCCCTGCACCGATCCGGTACCCAGGCTGCTGACATTATAGGTGACATTCATCTCCGAGGAGGGATTGGCTTCTTTGATATACATGGCTGATGCCAGCAGCGCATAGGCGGTTTCCTGAGTAGAAAGCCATTGATCCTTGTTGAGCTGGTCTGCGACATCGCGCATCACCGAAGCGGCACGGGTTGTATGGCCGAGAAGGCTCAATGTTTCCAGAATCATGGCCTGGTCACGCAAACGGCTCCCGAAGGTGTATCCAAGTTCCCGGTAATCTTCCGTGGTTGAAGACACTCCGCGCGCAAGCTCCTCGGCGGCTTCTGGAATTCCGGCTATCTGATATGCCGCGGCGAGCCTCCAGCGGGCCTGAAGCGACAAACTTCCGCTTTCACGAAGACGGTTCATGGCTCCCAGGGAGGGATTTCCTGCCATTGCCAGCACATATAAACGATAGGATTGAACCAGATCCGCGTGACGTCGTTCTTCTCCGGATGTTCTCCATTCAGATGCCAGCCTTCTCTGAACCTGATTGAGGTGCTGCAGTAATTCCGATGGAACATAATATCCCGCTACTTGAGCTTTCAGCAGAAAATGCCAGGCATAAATCGTGGACCAGCTGTTGGTGCCGTCATGCCCCGGCCAATAGGACAAGCCAAAGGAGGGATGCTGAAACCGTTCAATCTGATTGATATAGGATTCAATCTGGCTGCGTATCAGGTTTTTTCTGCTATCCGACAACTCCATAAAATGATGCAGGTAGAGTTGAGGAAATACCGCCGATGTACGTTGTTCCAGGCATCCGTGCGGATAGCGCATCAGGAAACGAAGGCGGTTTGTAAGGTCAATCGGTATAAATCCGGAGATTTCAAGTGAAGCCGTATTGGTTCCGTCCATTCCTATGGGATCAAATTCATGATTCCAGGTTTCTCCGGGCTGCAATTCTGCGAGGTACGTTTGAACGGCGGGCGGAGAGGGACTTCGGATCTCCATCTGAATTTCGTCGTATGCTCTTTCTGTACCGCTTTGGGCGGTAATACGGACACGCCCTGTTCCGGTTATTTCGTTTACTTTCAGTTTGAAACGAAGCGTTTGATCTCCCATTCTTTCAAATACGGCTTCCTGGATGGATGGCCCGTCTATTTCAAAGATGTCACTCACTTCCACGGTTACATCTACATTCCGGATATCCTCCCGCATGGCAAAAACACTTACCGGAAGCGTTACCGTTTCTCCGGGGCTGAGTACACGGGGCAGTGTACCAAGCACCATCACCGGCTGGCGGACCGGCGTAGCGGTTTCGGCGTTTCCGTAGGCTTTATCGTGGCCGGCGACCACCATGGTACGTACTGATCCGATGTAATTGGGTACATCGATTTCATGGGTAGCTGTTTCACCGGCCTTTAAATGAAAAGGCCCCAGGTGACGAACCATGGGAGGAAAGCGATTTACATCATCCCGTTCGCTGTCCTCGGCTTCCATATCCCCTCCAATAGCGAGAATCCGGCGAAGGCTTTCTGCATAGGCACTGGTTACATCGTTGTAGAGATCCCAGGTAAGAACCCCAAGGGCTTCACGGGCGTAAAAGACTCTTCTCGGATCCGGTGTTCTGAAATTGGTGATATCCAGCAACCCTTCATCCACAATGGCCACTGTATAGGTCATGGGGCGGCCATCTTCTTCATGGACGCGAAGCGATGCCCGGGATTCTGGCCGCAGTTCATCCGGCATATCAATCACGGGATTCAAAATGGTTTCCGGGTCATCGACCAGGACGGGAACGACCCCAAACATACGGATAGGCAGATCGTTGTCCGTTTGTCCATGTGGCTGAATCATGTGGACAGAGGCGTACACATTGGGACTCATTTCGGGTGTTGCTTCTATCCGGACTTCGTTCCGGCCTGCACGGGTATCCACCCAGAACGCATCCAGCACATCTGTGCCGTTTTCAATGCTGACGAGTGCCCGGCCATTCCGGCTCCCCGGAAAGGAGAGGCGTATGTTTTCTCCGGTTGTATAAGAAGCTTCATCGGTTTCAACAATCAACCGTTGCGGATCGCCGATTTGAACGCTGGAATCCCGTCCCCATCCAACAAACACAACTTCCCCGGAAGCATGAGCTGTATTGGAAGTAGCATCATGCACTTTGATCATATAGCGTCCCCAGCGAAGATCATCCATCGGAAAATCCATCGTTGCTTTTCCGTCTGCTCCGGTAGTCAGCGTTTGTGTTAAAACCGGAGTGCGGTTTGCTCTTGCGAAAAACTGACTCAGGTTTTCTTCCCGTCGCTGCCACCACCAGCGCCAGTCCAGCCGGTACAATTCCACGGTAACCTCTCCCGAAGAAACCGGCTGTCCATCGGATTCAAGCAACACCGTTTCAACGGTGTAATTTCGGTCCCTTTGAAGGACATCGCTGCTTCGGTCCCTTCCGGAAATGCGGAAACCGGCAAGTCGGTCAAAGGGGATATAGCGAACCTGCGAGCGGTTGGTACTGAAATTTCCGGATTCTTCAAATACCCGTGTCTGAAGGCCGAGCATAATGAGGCCCGGAGAGCGATTTGGCCTGTTTACAGTATGATCAAAGGATGTATTTCCTTCGTCATCCAACCGGCCGCTAAAAATTTCTCTGCTTTGAGCATCCAGATCCCGGACAGGATTGGTAAACGTGAACAACGGGTACTCGCTGAATGACAATGATCCTTCCCTCATTGTTAGTTGCACATCGGTATTAAGGCCGGATGCGATGGCTCCGTGCAGCCATTCCGCCCGGATGTTTCCGGATACAGTGGCCGTGCTTCCCGATACGGTTTCTTCGTCGAAATCCAGTTCAATACGAAGGCGGTTGGGCTGGATGGTTTCAATGTTTACATTCTTGGTAAACCGATTTCCGCCAAGATGCGCTCTGACCTGCCACCGACCTGTGACGGCATCTTCCGGTGTTTTGGTTGGAAAGGAATAGAATCGGTTAAACGGATGTGCTACCTTGCGGTGAACGACCCTTCCCTGTGGATCCAGCAGTTCAAACGTGGCGGGATGATGCATGGGAAGAAACTCTTTTTCGGCTTCCACGATCATGTTCACAAAAAGTGAATCTCCGGGCCTCCAGACGTTGCGTTCAGCATACAAGAACGCTTTCACGCCCTCCTGAATCTGTTGTCCGGAGACATCAAAATCACTCAGAGAAAGGGCGCGGTTTTGGTGCAGGGTCAGATACCCCCGTTCATCGCCTCTTGAAGCCAAAACAAGCCATGGCTCCTGCGATTGCGGAGGCATATCCCAGTGTCCGTTTCGATCTGTTTTTCCACTGCCCAGGGACTGGATCTGGTAGTCAAAAACTTCAAGTTTAATCTCTTCCAGAGGTTTGGCTGTTGTGAGGTCACTGACAAAAACCTGGAGTCCGCCGAGGGTGTTTCCCTTGGCAATCAGGCCGAAATCCGAAGCCAGGGCATTGCGATGTTGCCTGCGGCCGGTATGATAATACGAAGGGGTACAGGGGTTATCCCGGTCACGCCAGTTGTATTGGCCTTGTGAGCGCATGGCCCGAAAATCTTCCCAGTAGGCCTCTTCTTCTATTTCATCTTGTTTCCAGCCTCTGGCAGCAGCCTCTTCGGTTTTTTCAGCAAAATCGTCATCGCAAGGGAACAGAGACTGATGCTGTCTGTATCCGATCGTGACCCGGTAGATGGCTCCGGGCTCCGGTTCAATGATATTGCTGAGATCCAGCGCATAGCTCCCCCATTTGCCCCTTTGTACCTCTCCAATTGTATGTAAGGGAATCACCTGTTCAGCTACAGGCCGGCCAAGCAGCTGTAAAAACCGGCTTCCGGGCAGATTGTTATGCTGCAGGAAGTGGGGAATGTTGTTTTCAAAAATTTTTGTTACGCTTACATCCACCGCACCCAGGTTAATAGCTTCAAAAGGAAGCAGTAATTCATTCGATGCTGGAAGGATGGTTCCGCTTCCAAGCAGGCGCACCTGAGGAGGCTGATTACCTAAACGAACGGTTCGGACGACTGCACCGTCCAGGCTTTCGCCGTTTCGGCTGCGAAGCGTACCGGTTATGGTAAGCTGGTGGTCCCCGGGCCTGGTATCTGCCGGATGGACAATAATTCTGTTGTTTTCGATAATAACCCCGGGATTTCTTTGCCCGCGGATACGAATCATTCCTCTCATATCCTGACTTTCATCCAAAATCTCCGAGAAAGTGAGGATAAGCCGCGGATTAACACCGATGGCTGTTTGAATATCCATCAGAGAAAAATCTGATTGAGAAGGGATGGTAAATAATTCATTTCCCCGGGCATCCACTCCGATAGGCCTGCCATTCCACGAGACCTCCAACTGAGTGCCCACTTCTTTTCGAGCGATCTCCGAAGAAACAAACCGGTATTGATTTCTGCCGGTTTCCTCCCATTCAAACTCTATTCGTTCCCTATCATGCCTTGCCGATAAAAGATGATGAACATCGGAAATGTCTGCCCTGTCGGCGGTAAAGACCGTACCGGAGAGCAGGTATGAACCGGATGTGGCATCGAAAGCTTCCAGAGGGTCAAAGCGAATATCCATATCCTGCGGAATTACCCGAACCGGAAAACGAAAGACTTCGGGGGCGTGCTCATCTTTGAAAAGTGAACGCAGTGCAAAACGGGCTTCATATTCCTGGCCGTTTTCGAGGGGGCGTTCAGGAGTAAAAACGATGGTTCTGGAATCGGCCCAGTGTTCCGTTCCCCTGACCGATGGACGAAAAGAAAACAGGGAAGAAGACGACTCCCGGACTTCTTCATCTATGGGACGGGAAAGGCGGATGGTGATTTCAGAATCACTGTAGATATCGCCGCGTGTATGAGAGCGGACAAAATCAGCGACTTCTTCGGTTTCGGTAAACGCTTCGTCCCGAGTGGGGGAGCAGCCTGGAAGGATCGTAGATTGCAGGAGAACGAGGAGGAATAGACACCTGCATACAATAGAGAGTCTCATGAGTAACAAAAGTATTCAGTTTAATAAAAAACGATAACCAGGGTTTTACGGATATCGGGTGTAAAAGTTACAGTGTTGTAACGCACCATCCGCTTCGCCTGGCCGGAAATTAAGGCGTGCATCAAAAAATACCCATACCATACACACTACAATAAGAAAAAGTGACTTAACTATCCACGAAAGTCGCTCTATACACGGGACTTCTGATGCCACTTAATCAAACCCGGCATAGGTGAACGCAGAAAGCGGCCCGGGACCCGGTTTCTGTTTTGCAGCAATAAAGAGAGGCGGTCGCGGTGATGCCAGGCAACACTTCCGGTGAAATGAACAGGGGTCGTATCCGCAAGGTCATATTTCAACACATGTCGCTCTATGAATTCAGTAAACGAGCGATCAAGAAGACGATTCAGAGAAGGATGATCCGGGAATTCAGCGAAAAGCCGGGAAAAAGAAGCGATAAACCGGCTGTTTCTGTTTTTTTCGTATACCTCCTTAACAATATGGGCTTTTTGCATGCTATGGTGCTTTTCCAGGTATCGGGAAGCTTCTTTCGGCAGTTCTTCATAAAAATAAGCCTGCAAAACCATTCTTCCGAGATGGGCGGCGCTCCCCTCATCGCCAAGAATATAACCGAGAGCGGGTATTTGGCGGGTAATGGATACTCCGTCATACTGGCATGAATTTGAACCGGTTCCAAGAATGCAGGCAATGCCGGGTTCCCGGCCGCACAGTGCCCGGGCAGCGCCCAGCATATCCGATCCGACATGGATCGGGAGTTCTCCAAAGGCGGAAGAAAGGGACGTTTGCACACGCCGGCAGGTTTCCTCATCATGACACCCCGCACCATAAAAGTACACTACATCCGGAGCCGGAACAGAAGAGAGGACACGCTCCTTAATCATCCATCCGAGAGTTTTTTCGTCCGTGTACAGAGGGTGGCATCCCGGCGTCTGAAGCCCGGTTTCTTTGCCGGTATCTGATATCAGATGCCAGTCGGTTTTGGTGGCACCACTGTCGGCCAGGAGTATGTTCATGATTTCAGCGTTAACAGGTCGTATGAAGCGTGAAGAGAAACCACAGTTGGCTTGATATGTAAGCCATTAAATTACTATTATATCCAAGGAAAAAAAGAACCATTTTGGATACACTTCATTAAAAAACATCTGACAGAAATGACGCATTCTACCAACAGATGCTGGCTGGTTTTGCTGCTTATACTTCTTCTGTCAGGTTGTAAGGCCATGGAGCCGTCAACCGAGCAGCTCAAAGGCGTTGATGTTCCAAAATATGAGTTTCGCGGTGTCTGGATTGCGACTGTCGGAAACCTGGACTGGCCGGAGACGCATACTATGTGCACGATCAAACAGAGAGAAACCGCGTCGGCCTTGCTTGACAGCCTTCAGAGTATTGGCATCAATGCCGTTTTTTTTCAGGTCAGGCCGGAAGGGGATGCGTTTTATGCCTCCACGTACGAGCCATGGTCATATTGGCTTACCGGTGAACAGGGGAGGGCTCCAGAGCCCTTTTATGATCCGCTTTTCTTCATGATCCGGGAGGCTCATAAACGGGGAATGGAACTGCATGCATGGCTGAATCCTTTTCGGGTAGCACGGATAAAAGGGCAGTATCAGATGACTGGTAATCATGTAACCCGCCGTCACCCGGACTGGGTGCTTTCTTTCCCGGATGTATATGGCAGATCATATGCGATGCTGAATCCCGGACTGCCGGAAGTACGGGATTATATTGCTTCCATTGTCGCGGATATTGTTCGAAGATACGACGTCGACGGGATTCACTTCGACGATTATTTTTATCCTTATCAGCCCATTCATGACCAGGATTCGCTGGCGTTCATCCGCTATGGAAGCACGTTCGATAGTCCGTCGGACTGGAGGCGTGAAAGTATAAACCAGCTGATTCATCAGGTAAACGACAGCCTGAATACCCTTGCACCGGATGTCGTGTTTGGGATCAGTCCGTTTGCTATTCGGAAAAATTCCGATGCCGGAACCAACGGGCTGGAAGGGTATCATGTGTTATTTGCCGACGGACTGGCATGGCTTGAAAACAGGAGCGTAGACTATATCGCACCTCAACTCTATTTTGAACCGGGTAATGAACGAGCGGATTATGTTTCTTTGCTCGAGTTTTGGGCAAGCGCCGCCTTTTTCAACGACCGCCATCTTTATGCGGGGCTTGCTCCCTACCGCCTGATGCCGCCTCACGACTGGAGCCGGGATCAGGCCGCCCGTCAGTTGCTGTACAATGCTCAACACGAAGCTGTGCAGGGAAATATTTTTTTTCGGGCACAGCATCTTGTTTTAAACCCTAAAGGCTATTCATCCCTTCTGGCAAACAGCCTGTACCGAAGACCGGCGCTGACCCCCGTGATGCCCTGGAGAAGTACACAGAAACCGCCGGCCGTTTCCAGACTGCAAATACATGATGAATCTTTTGGATTGGTCCGGCTTGAATGGGCCTGTCGGGATCCGTTCTCTTTTGAAGAGCGCGCCATGCGTCATGCGGTCTACCGGGTGGATCCTTCTTCTCCCTTATTTGAATCTCTATCTAAACCCGATGTAGCCATTACTCCGGAGGTTATGGAGGCCGCCACTCAAGGAAGGTACCTGATCGGGATTACCGGTACCCGAACGTTTTCGGATCGTTTGCCCTACAGACAGCGACAAGCGATATACCTCGTTACATCGGTTTCCCGCAACAGCATTGAAAGTGACCCGGTTCGAATCTTTCTGAACAGAGATACGCTTGCAGGCAAATAGTTGGCCGTACGCGGTTATTTGATTTGGCGAAGAAAAGAATTATATTCTATACTACAAGAGCATATAATTTCATCGAAGTATAAGAATAAATTTATATAAATATGGCCTATCGAAGAACGGCATACATGCAGGAACGGGTATCCCGCCGAAAACAACAAATGATTAAAGCTGCGGAAGAGTTGATCAGCGAGCATGGATACAAGTCTATGACGATGCAAGACGTTGCGAAAAGAGCGAAGACATCCATAGGGAACGTCTATTTCTATTTTTCAAACAAAGACGAAATGGTCATGGAAGTCATCGACCATTTGTGCCAGGAAATTTGGGACAACGACCATTTTGATAAAATGGACTTGTCGTCGTATCCCCATTATGCCATTGAAGCGCTGGATGACTTTCTGAAGATTACGGCCATCTTTCAGAAAAAGCATTTTGCCAAAGCGATTCTTGGAGGAGCAACGTATCCCGGATTCAGAGACCGGATTTTAGCTTACTTTGAAGGTAAAGCAGGAGTGCGTTATGCCAAATATTCAGATTTTTATGAAGGCGTTGACCGCGACCTTGCATTTGCCTGTCATTTTGGATCGGTGATTAATGTCATGATGAAAGTCCTTAAAGACGAACTGGATCGTACCCCGGAAGAAGTTGGGAAGTTTCTGGCTCGATGGAAACTGCAGGCAAGAGGGCTTCAGGCCGAAATCGTGGATAAAGCCATGGCCGACCTGGATACACTGATCCGGGAGGTTGCAAAACTAAAAGAGACAGAATCGGCTTCTGATGATGCTTGATAGAGCTGCATCGGTATCAATCGGGTAGTTCTCCTGATCTTATAAGACACCAAAAAATGAAACCGGCTGGCATCAGGCACACCACACGCCCCCGTGATATGATTCCCTTTTGCCTAAAGACCGGATGCTTCTGAAATCGCCGCTCTCTTTTCTATCTCTCTATGCATGTCGCAGTATGCGGTATCAGAGGTTTATTTCAAGGATAAAACCCTTATAAAACAAGTGTAATCAAAAGAAAAACAAGTAGATAAAAAATTTAATAGAATATAGTTCGATTATTCTTGACAAGTAGGTTTTCCCGTTCTTATCTTAAAAGTAGAATTAAGTTCTATACTTTGCTGTGCGAAATGAACCCACCCCTGGTTTCATCGCACGGCAAGACCAACATAAACCCCACAACATGGTCCCGCTTGACGGCGGGACCTTGTCTTTTCGGTTGACTATTCCTCTCTGAAAAAGACTGAATTCTTAGTCACCCGATACTATTTCACAAGTGAACAGATCTATGAAGAAGAGTTTTTTTGATCGCACGACCCGCCTGGCTCTACGTTGGATGAGTACAATGGCTCTGTTAGTTGTTGTGAGCGGAACCTCCTGGTCGCGACCGCCCCTTGAAGACGTCCTTCATCAGGCGATATCGCATAGTCATACCTTAAGTGTGCTGGACCAGGAAGTGGAAAAAGTGAGGCTTCAGCGGAAAATGGTGTATCAGTCCTGGTTACCCAAGGCGGGCTTTGAGAGTTCCATCCGGTTTCTGGATGAAGATATAGCCTTTGCCATTGATCCTTTGTCCATTCCGATGCCAACGGGAGGCGCACTAAATGTGGACATTCCTCCATTAGTATTGCAGGACAAACAAACGGCACGAGCGACTATACAGGTTTCACAGCCGCTTTTCACCGGTCTTAAAGTGCCCCGCATGGGCCGTGCTGCAAGGCATGGAGAACAGGCAGCGGTGCATCAGGCCGAGTCTGGCACACAGCAGGTGTTGCTGGATGTGGCCAGCGTCTACGACCAGCTTTATCTGGTGGATGAGGCAATGAAGGTGGTTGAACGAGCCGAAGAACGGCTACAGGAAGAAAAACGAATGGCTGAGAAAGCGTATCAGGAAGGATTGATTCCTGCCTATGACCTCACACGCCTGGATATCGCATCCTATGAACTGGAAAGACAGCGCATCGGACTTTTAGGAAAGAAAGAGATGCTGGCCTGGAAAATGGAGCATCTTACAGGCATGGCCCGAAGCTCATTTATGGAAACCACCGAAGGGGGGCTTTCCCCGGTTGCCGGAATAGCTTCTGTTTCTGCAGGAGAGCATCCGGACGTATTGGCTCTTCGCGAAGCCAATCAAATGGCACATTATCAATATCGCGCTCAGCAATCGGATTATTTACCACAGGTTTTCGCTTTTTACAGAAGAGAACTCTATGAAGACGATTTGTCGGTTTTGGATCCGGTACGGGTTTTTGGCGTAGGGCTGAAGTGGGATATTTTTGACGGATATAACCGGGCCAGGAGGGTACAGATTGCCGAAAGAGACCGGGTGATTATGAGGCACCGCCTCGAAGAAGCCAAATCGCTGTCCATGGTAAACCGACGTCAGCAGGAAATTGCTTTGGAAGTGGCACAACGTCAACTTGCGTTGGCAGAAACTGAAAAAAAAGACGCTGAAACGGCTCTGCGCCTTTCGACACGAAGGTATCGCCTTGGACTGGCAACCGTTTCTGAAAAACTGGAAGCAGAAACCGGATATCAGAATGCCCAAAAAGAGCGGCTTCATGCTATCGTGGAGACAAGAAAAGCGTACAGGGAAGCTTTGCTGGCCAACGGCAAGCTGACCATCGAACAATTGGTTTTAATGGATAACTAAGCATAAGGTGAGGTATCATGAGTAAAGAAAAAAAAATTTGGGTCCTGGCGGCAGCCATTTTGGTACTTTTGTTGTTTTCGCTGTTAATGGTTTTTGCATCCCGGCAGAAGTCATCAAACCGCGTGGTCTATTTTGAAGGAAAGGCAAAGCTGGAGACGATCTATGTTTCCTCCAAGGTACCCGGAAGAGTATTGGAGTTATATGCTCAGCAAGGAGAAGAGGTCTACGCCGGAGATACGCTGGCAGTACTTGATTTACCGGAAGTGGAGGCGAAGCGTATGCAGGCTCAGGGTGCGGTAAGAGCAGCCAGAGCACAGTACGAAATGGCATTGAATGGAGCCACATCCTTCGACCGCAGACGGATTCAGGCACAGCTGGAAGCTGCAACGGCGCAATATGAGTTTGCGGACTCCTCATACCGGAGGTTATCCAACATGTTCAGCGATTCCCTCATAGCCGCTCAGGAATATGAGCAAATGCGGGCATCCTATCAGCAGGCGAAAGCACAACTGGCCGCTGTTGAGGCACAAAAAGAAGATATTTTTGCCGGAGTACGGACGGAAAAGATTGAGATGGCCAGGGGAGATTATGATCGGGCACAAGCGGCTTTACGTGAAGTGGAAACCGCCTGGAACGAACGGTACATCATTGCACCGGTGGATATGAACATCAAAACAGTAGTATTGAACAGAGGGGAGTTGGCTACCCCCGGATATCATCTGTTTGCCGGCTATCAAACCGAAACACCCAGAATAAGATTTACCATACCGGAATCCCAAATGGCCGGCTTTCAGTCCGGTAATGTATACACCCTGGTATCTGGTTTTTCAAGAGATCCGATAGAGGTAACGCTGGAAAGAATCGTACCTCTGCCGGATTACGGCTCCATAACCAGTATGTATCCGCGTCACCAGCTTGGTGAAACCGTATACGAAATACACTTCGGCCTCCGGGATGCAGCGGATGCTGAAAAAATTCATCATAACATGACGTTCTTGCTCTACGATGATCATGCCGGATAACGGTTTGTGAACGTGCTTGAACCAAGTGCGGATGATTTCACCCCTCATTGTCCCCCTTTTACCTGAAACAGATCATGAAGAATCTTGTGATTTTTTTTGAAATCGTAATACGCGAATTCCGGCGTTTTTTAAAAAATAAAGTGGCCCTGGCCATCTTTTTAGGAGCTCCTTTGCTTTACGGGCCGGTTTTTGGTTTGTTGTATACAGACGCACAGTTATATGATACGCCGGTGGTTGTGGTGGACTATGACCGAAGTCCGCTTTCAGACAGGATTACAGATGCGCTGAATGAACAGGAAAATATTGCAGTTTCTGCGGTCCACTACGAAGAGTTTTCATTGCAAAACGGATTCATCCAGGGAGAGTATTATGCCATTGTTGTTATCCCGGAAGGATTTGAAGCCGGGGTTCTTCAAAAAAGGACTCCGGAAATACGTGTGGATGTGAATGCATCCAATATGGTTATAACCAATTACACGGTTCGTGCCATTCAGCAGGTTTTGGCTACGATGGATGCCGGGGTGCGCATAGAAACATTAAAAAGGGAAGGTGTCCCTCCTCAAATAGCGGAAGAGCGACATCAGGCGTTCAGTATCAACTATCAGAGATATTTTAATCCCTCGAATAACTATTTGATCTTCCTGTTACCGGGACTCCTGGGCATGGTATTGCAACAGGTCTTTTTACTGGTGCTGGCGATTTCATTCAGCCAGGAGTTTGAAGAGCGTACCTTTTCACAGTTGACGGATAAAACCCGTTCCGCATTTTTGCTGTTACTTTCCAAAACATTTCCTTACTGGGTTATTGGTATGCTGATGTGGCTGCTGAGCCTGCATGGTATTCTCTATTACTTCGGTGTTCCTGTGGATGGACGGCTGCCAGGGATCTATCTCTTTTCTCTGCTTTTTGTAATGTCGATGAGCAGTATTGGAATTTTGGTAAGTGTCGCTATACCGTCCCAGCTAAAAGCCACAGAAATTTTGATGGTAGTTGCCGCACCGGCCTTCCTGATCAGCGGTTTTACCTGGCCGTTGTATCAGATGCCGGATTCGGTTCAATACATAGCTTCTCTCATTCCAACGACACATTTTTTAG
This sequence comes from Balneolaceae bacterium ANBcel3, assembly GCA_030012235.1. Taxonomy (GTDB): domain Bacteria; phylum Bacteroidota; class Rhodothermia; order Balneolales; family Natronogracilivirgulaceae; genus JASCXY01. The sequence goes on from JASCXY010000011.1 coordinate 15,335, forward strand.
AGGGGTTTCGTAAAATGATTCTTGCGGGAGCCCGGCTTGAGCACTTGCAGTCCGAAGTTCTGGCACTCGTGCTTTTAACCATGATTCCCTATCTCTTTACCTTGCTGATTATCAAAATCCGGATTGGTAAAACATGCAAAGAGTCAAAGATGGAGCAAGCGTAAAAAAAAAAGAGGAAAGGCGATAAGCCTTTCCTCTTTTAAGTGTAGAGCATACAAGGATTAATCGAGGCCCCTGCGACGTAAGAGCGCATCTACGCCGGGCTCTTCGCCCCGGAATTCAAGATACAGCTCCATCGCGTCCCGGCTTCCTCCTTTGGAGAGAATATGCTTCCGGTAATGATCTCCGTTTTCACGGGTTAAGCCGCCTTGTTCCTGCATAAAAGCAAAAGCATCGGCAGCGAGGATTTCACTCCAGATATAGGCGTAATAATTCGCTGAATATCCACCGGAAAAGATGTGTGCGAAATACGGGGATTTATATCTTGGAGGGATTGCCGGATGATCCAGTCCGTATTTTGCAAGTACTTCTTGTTCAAAAGCTTCTACATCGGCTGGAACCTGTCCCGGTTCCAGTAAATGCCACTCCATATCAATCATCGTAGCCGCGAGATATTCATAGGTTTCGTATCCCTGATTAAAGCTCTGAGCTTCTATCAGGCGGGAGAGCAGATCAGACGGAATTCTTTCCGAAGTTTCATAGTGTCTTGCGTAATTGGACAGAACTTCCGGATGGATGGCCCAGTCTTCTTCAAAGGTAGAAGGGAATTCAACAAAATCCCTTGGAACCGATGTGCCGGCCTGTGAAGGATAATAAACATCTGAAAAAAGGCCGTGAACACCATGTCCCATTTCATGGAACAATGTGGTAACATTACTGAAACTGATCAGAGCCGGTTCTCCTTCCGGTGGCTTGGGAATGTTTAATACATTGACAATCACCGGTTTTTTATTCAGCAGTTCGCTTTGGGTAACAAAAGAGCTCATCCACGCTCCGCCGCGTTTGGAATCCCTGGCGAAATAATCGGCATAAAACAGTCCAACTATTCTTTCTTCACCGGCTTTTTCTGCATCCGGATCCTCTTCGTAAACCAGGAACACACGGACATCGGGATGATATACGGGGATATCAAAACGTTCCTCGAAGCGGATACCGTACAGTCGCTCCATGGTATAGAAAACTCCGTCCTCAAGTACACGGTCAAGTTCAAAGTAAGGACGCACTTCCGCATCATCAATGTCGTACTCGGCTTCACGTACACGCTCTGCATAATACTCCCAGTCCCAGGCACGCACTTCATCTTCGATTCCGTCCTCTTTCATTTTGGAGGCGATCAAAGCCATTTCGCGTTCTGCGTTCCTATTTACGGCCGGAATCAAACCGGTTAACATTTCAAGGACGTTTTCCGGATTCTGAGCGGTTTGTGGTTCAAGCGCAAAAACAGCATAATTAGGATAACCCAGAAGTTGTGCCCGCTCGGCTCTCAGTTCAACCAGACGTACCACATGCTCTCTGGTATCTAATCCTCCGTTGTCACCCACGCCACGATACGCGGACGCTCTCCAGAGACGTTCGCGTACATCACGGTTTTTCAGGCTGGTCAGAAGGGGGACACGTGTAGTATTTGTAATCGTCAGGACATATTTTCCTTCGTATCCACGGTCCTCCGCAGCTTCGCTGGCAGAACGAATCTGGCTGCTGCTCAATCCTTCCAGCTCTTCTTCCGTATCGACGACTACGTATCTTTCACGCGTCATTTCAAGAAGCATCTCCTGATATTCCGTGCGTAAAGAGGACATTTCAGAATTGATTTCCCGGATGCGTTGTTGTTCTTCTTCATTTAAAAGTGCACCGGAACGCACAAAAGCACGGTAGGAGTCCGTCAAAAGCTTTTTTGAAGCGGGGTCAAGTCCAAGCTCATCCTTTTGTTCATATAAAGATTGAACACGTGCAAAAAGTGCCGGGTTGAGACGGATATTGTCGGAGTGTTCGGAAAACCGTGGAGCCATCTCCGCCTGGAGTGCTTGAATATCTTCATTCGTATGGGCGGATGAAAGATTAAAAAAGACCCGTTGCACCCGTGTTAAAAGTTCTCCGGTTTTTTGAAGAGCTACCATGGTGTTTTCAAATGTTGCCGGATCCGGGTTGTTTGCGATGGCTTCGATTTCTTTCATTTCTGCAGCCATACCAGCTTCAAAAGCAGGCTTGAAATGCTCCATGGAAATGTTGTCGAAATCGGGGGCTTCCAGAAAAAGAGGGCTGGGAGCGTAAAAAGGATTGGATGGGTCCAGCTTCATATCTGTGTTTTTTTGTGTTGACTCATTATCGGTAGCACACGCAGATATGCCGGCAAGGATTACGGTCAACACCAGTAATAGTGAATATTTCATAGGTTCAGTGTTCGATTTTGAGGGATCCGGCAGCGCCTGAAATTCGCTTCGTCTGCCGGCCAATAAGGTAGATATTTTTTTGTCAAACCAGTTATTGATACGGATGGTTCAAAAAAAACAGGCGATTATGATTCGCTCAGTAAAAGTAGAACCGGGTTCGACATCATGGAAAAGATACAAAAAGCAGAATAAGAAACCAGTATTGTGACTTCGATAGAATGATCAGCAAGTATTATTGAATTTTCTTATTTTTTAAAGCTTATCAAAGTAAGCAAAATAAGTTGATTCAGTGAACGTGGCGTGCGTTGAGTCATGTTGTTTTCAGCCGGGTCCGGTACCTGGCATTATTCAACAAAAGCCGCTTTTGTACCAGGTTTAAGGTCTGCACACGTTTTTGCAGGCACCTGCATTCATTTATCCATAATAATACAAACGTTTCATGCCCGTACGATCTTCAGACCAGATCCGCCAGGATTTTTTTGATTTTTTCGAAAAGAAAAACCACCTCATTGTTGAAAGTGCACCGGTGGTTCCGGAAGATGACCCAACATTGCTCTTTATCAATGCCGGGATGAATCCTTTCAAACCTATTTTTTTAGGTGATGAGGAGGGATATGCGCATGCCGGAAAGGTGTGGAAACGGGTAGCCAACACGCAAAAATGTATCCGCGTAAGCGGAAAACACAACGATCTTGAAGAGGTTGGCCACGACACCTACCACCACACGCTGTTTGAAATGCTTGGAAATTGGTCGTTTGGTGATTATTTCAAGAAAGAAGCTATCGGCTGGGCCTGGGAGCTTCTGGTTGAACACTGGGGGCTGGATCCGGATCGGCTTTATGCTACTGTATTTGAGGGAAATGAGGAAGACGGGCTCCCCGAAGATCAGGAAGCCGCAGAGTTATGGGCTTCAGAAACAGGAATTCCGAAAAGCCACATCCTGAAGTTCGGAAAGAAAGACAATTTTTGGGAAATGGGAGATACGGGTCCATGCGGACCTTGTTCAGAAGTCCACATTGATTTGCGTTCGGATGAAGAACGCAAGAAAAAAGACGGGGCTGAACTCGTCAACATGGACGATCCGCGGGTCATGGAGATCTGGAACCTGGTATTTATCCAGTTTAACCGTAAACAGGATGGTTCTCTGCATTCCTTGCCGGCACAGCACGTGGATACGGGGATGGGTTTTGAGCGCATCGTGGCCGTTCTTCAGAACAAAACATCCAATTACGATACCGATGTGTTTATGCCCTTGATAAACGCCATCGGAAAGCGGGCAGGAATCGCTTATGGTGCTGGCGAAGAGACCGATATTGCCATGCGCGTGATAGCCGATCATATCCGTGCCGTCGTCTTTTCAATCACGGACGGTGCTGCTCCGGGCAACGAAGACCGTGGCTATGTGATCCGGCGTATTTTGAGACGGGCAAGCAGGTATGCCTGGGATCGGCTTGGGATTAAAGAAGCCTTTATGCATGAGATTGTAGATGTGCTTACAGATCAGCTTAAGCATGTGTTTTCGAATCTGGATTCCAGAAAGGAAATGGTCAAAAAGGTGGTTAAAGCCGAGGAAAACGCCTTTTTACGAACGCTCGATCAGGGAATTACTTACTTTCGGCAAATGTCGGAAGGCAAAACCCGCCTTTCCGGGGAGGATGCGTTTAAGTTGCACGATACGTATGGTTTTCCGGTGGATTTGACCGAGTTAATGGCCCGTGAAAATGGTCTTACCGTTGACCTCAAGCGTTTTGACGAGTTGATGAAGGAGCAAAAGGAACGGGCCCGGAGCGCCGGTAAGTTTAAAGCCGGAACAGAAGCCGGTTCTGAAAAAGGCCAGGCCATCTTTACACTTGAACGCGGCAACGGTTCTGTCTTTACGGGATACGATGAAACCGAAACCCCCTGTCAGATTCTCGAAACAGGGCTGGTAGATGGAAAACCGGCGGTAATTCTCGATAAAACTCCTTTTTATGTGGAAAGCGGGGGCCAGATTTCTGATATCGGAGCGTTATTTAAGCCTGATAACGGCCGGTCTTATCGGGTACTGGATGTCGTTTCCATGGAAGGGCACCGGGTACATCTTCTGGATAAAACTCCGGATGAAACCGAGGGAACCTGGGTCGCCCGTGTGGATGCCGGACGACGGGATGAAATTGAACGTCACCACAGCGCCACCCACTTGCTTCATGCCGCTTTAAGAGAAGTTTTGGGCGATCATGTGGCACAAAAAGGATCCCTTGTGGCGCCGGACAGGCTGCGGTTTGATTTCTCTCATTTTGAGCCGGTATCTCCGGAACAGCTCGATGAGATTGAAGAACGGGTGAATCAGTGCATCCGCCGGAACATTCCTCTTCAGGAAGAGCGGAATATACCGATTGAAGAAGCTAAGAAACGTGGTGCCATGATGCTTTTTGGGGAGAAATATGGAGATCATGTCCGTGTTGTTACGTTTGACCCCGAGTATTCCGTAGAGCTTTGCGGTGGAACTCATGTCTCCTCTACGGGAGATATTGGCTATTTCCGCTTTATCAATGAAAGTTCGGTAGCTGCCGGAATTCGAAGAGTCGAGGCCGTCACCGGAGAGACTGCGGATCGATTGCTCAGAAACGAGAAGAAAGCCTTGAAGGCCGTCATGCAGCAATTGGGTGCTTCGAGTCATCCCGAGAAGGAAATTGCCAGGCTTATGGATGAAAAAAAGCAGCTTGAGAAAGAAATTGCGGCCTTCCGTAAAATGGAAGCCGGGATGAAGCTTCAGGAACTGCTGTCACAGCCGGAGAAAACAGCTTCAGGCGTACATCTGATCGCCGGTGAAGTAGACGGTGCCGATATGGGTACACTCAAGCAGATGGGATACGATGCCATCGACAAAGCCGGAGAGAACACCGTTGTGGTCCTCGGTGCCCGTGATGCCGAAAAGGGTAAAGTGTTTTTAATGGCTGCGGTAACAGAAGACCTGATCAAGAACGGAATCAAGGCCGGACAGCTGGTAGGTACTCTTGCCAAAACCGTAGGTGGTGGTGGAGGCGGGCAACCTAATCTGGCTACGGCTGGTGGAAAGCAGCCGGAAAAACTTCCGGAGGTGTTTGTCCAGGCGAAAGAACTTCTTGGCTGATTTTTTTCCTGATTGACAGAATGATATCAGTGTTTTTAGTGTTAATGTACACGAAATCGCACTGCTGGATTGCGGAAGTAACACTTTTTTTGTTTCCTGCGGTTTGTAGAATAACCGGGTTTTAAGCAGGCCGGCAATGCAGACTCGTTCATATCATACCCCTGTTATGTGGTTGTTATTTTTAGCTGTAAAAGGTGTATAGCTTGCAGCAAAACCACCGGTTATGTGTGTATCCGAGAAGTTTATGAGGAAGGCATGGGTGGTAGGAAATCATTCCTGCATATCGCATGTTTTGTTAAATTTAATTCAGAAATAGTTTTAGCCCGAAAAATTCATGTCGAAAGAAAAGCAGAAAGACTCAAAGAATATTACAAGCAAGACCGCTTCCATTATTCGTGTAAATGATTTGCCAAAGGCAACGCAAAAAACACATAAAGGGTTGAAAATTTCAGAAGAGGATCTTTTGGAGTTATACCGTTCAATGTATTTGCAGCGACGTTTTGAAGAACGTTCCATGCAGATGTACCAGAAAGGCAAGTTTGGAGGGTTTCTCCATCTTTATATCGGACAGGAAGCCGTCTCCACCGGTGCTGCCTACGCCTTGAATCAGGACGACGATTTTATAACAGCCTATCGGGATCATGGACTTGGGCTGGTGAAGGGAATTACACCAAACGAGGCCATGGCCGAATTGTTTGGGAAAAAAGACGGATGCAGCCGTGGAAAAGGTGGATCCATGCACTATTTCAAACCGGAAAAACATTTCTGGGGTGGTCATGCCATCGTAGGAGCACACCTCCCGCTTGCAGCAGGACTTGCTTTCGCCAATAAATACCAGAAAAATGACAGAATCGCGATTTGCTTTTTCGGTGATGGCGCCATTGACCAGGGTGCGCTGAATGAAAGTTTTAACCTGGCCCAACTTTGGAAGCTTCCGGTGATTTATGTAGTGGAAAACAATGGTTATTCCATGGGAACGGCTGTTCATAGACACAGCGCCGGTGACCTTGCCGACCGGGCACTTGCATACGGAATGAAGAACGCCAAAGTAAATGGAATGGATCTCTTCAGTGTCATCGATACGTTATCTGAGGTGGCCGATGAGGTGAGAAAAACACAGGAACCCTATTTTCTTGAAGTCGTCACCTACCGCTACCGGGGACATTCCATGAGTGATCCGGGAAACTATCGAACCAAGGAAGAACTGGAAGAGTACAAGAAGATCGATCCTATTGAGCGGTTGAAGACCTATATCCTGGATAAGAAAGTTGCGAAGCAAAAAGATTTCGAAGCTATTAACGAGGAAGTGGAAAAGGTGGTTCTTGAAGCCGTTGATTTTGCGGATAACAGCCCGTATCCGGATCCAAAGGAGTTATATGAGGACGTCTATGCCGACGACGACTTTCCTTATTTAACCTGATACCAACCGTCTAAATACACTTAACAACAGAAATTCAGTATATTTTTTTCACATGGCACAAAAACAATTCAGAGAAGTTATCCGTGATGCAATCCGGGAAGAAATGGAAAGAGACGAAGCCGTTTTCGTCATGGGTGAAGAGGTCGCCGAGTACAACGGAGCGTATAAAGCAACTCAGGGGCTGTTAGATCAGTTTGGTAGTAAAAGAGTTCTGGATACGCCTATTTCCGAACTGGGATTCTCCGGTCTGGGAGTGGGCGCAGCCATGAATGGATTACGGCCGATCGTTGAATTTATGACCTTTAATTTTGCCGTTGTTGGATTGGACCAAATCATCAATAATGCCGCAAAAATCCGATATATGAGCGGCGGACAGGTAAATATTCCTATCGTTTTCCGCGGTCCGAACGGGTCTGCCGGTCAGCTTGGTGCAACACACTCGGTATCTTTTGAAAGTATGTATGCTCACGTCCCCGGCCTGATCACCATTCATCCTTCCGGACCGTATGACGCCAAAGGGTTGCTAAAAGCGGCTATCAGAGACGATAATCCGGTCATCTTTTTGGAATCCGAACAAATGTACGGAATGAAAGAAGAAGTGCCCGATGAGGAGTACTTACTGCCTATCGGAAAAGCCGAAGTAAAACGGGAAGGAAGCGATGTGACCGTGGTTGCCGACGGGAAAATGTATCACGTAGCCAAAATGGCTGCTGAAGAACTGGCAAAAGACGGGGTGGAAGTTGAACTGATCGATCCGAGAACCATCAAGCCATTTGATATGGAAACCGTTCTCAAGTCCGTTCGCAAAACCAACCGCTGCGTAGTAGTGGATGAATCTCATCCTTTTGGCGGAGTCGCTGCAGAAGTGGGCTTTCAGATTCAGCGGGAAGCTTTCGATTATCTCGATGCCCCTGTGCAGCGGGTAACCATCCCGGACGTACCCGCTCCGTTTTCGAAAAAACTATTTGATGCATGGCTTCCCGGTCCGAAGAATGTAATCGAAGCCGTGAAAAGCGTTACCTACAGAAATTAGAATCATAACATATTGTCAGAGGAAGAACTATGGCTACAGTAATTGACATGCCAAAATTGAGCGATACCATGGAAGAGGGGACTATCGCTAAATGGAATATCAAGGAAGGGGATACCGTTGAAGCCGGTGACATCGTTGCTGAGGTTGAAACCGATAAAGCAACCATGGATCTGGAAGCCTTTGACGGTGGTGTTGTTCTCAAAATCCTGGTGAAGGAAGGGGATGCTGTACCTCTGGGAACGAAACTGGTTATTCTTGGCGAAGAAGGAGAGGATATTTCTGATATCGATGATGAGGCCGGAAGTGCTTCCGGGGATGCTGGTTCACAAGAGAAAGCCTCTAAAGAAGACAAAGAACCTGAAAAAGAGGACGAGAGCGAGGCGAAAAAGGATGCTTCTGAGAAAAAAGAAACGTCGTCCTCTGATGGTGACCGCGTCAAAGCATCTCCTCTGGCAAAAAAACTGGCCGAAGAAAAGGGCCTGAATTTATCCGATATAGAGGGCAGCGGCCCCCATGGCAGGATCGTAAAAGCCGATGTGGAAAAAGCCTCACCAGGCAAAAAAGAGGAGGCTCCATCTTCCGGAAAAGAGGAAAAAGAGACTCCAAAACCATCCGTTTCAGCTGTTCAAAGCCGGGAGGATGAGGATGTGAAAGTTTCTCAAATGAGAAAAACCATCGCCAAACGTCTTGCTGAAAGTAAATATACCAGCCCGCACTTCTACGAGACGGTCGATATCGACATGAAGCAGGCCATCCAGGTGAGAAGTGCTCTCAATGAAGTGAGTGATGTGAAAATCAGCTTCAATGACCTGGTGGTGAAAGCGAGTGCTGTTGCATTAAGACAACATCCATGGGTAAACGCGTCGTGGATGGGAGATGCCATACGTCTGCATGGAGATGTGCATGTTGCCGTTGCCGTAGCTATAGATGAAGGCCTGCTGACTCCGGTTATCCGGCATGCTGATCAAAAAGGACTTCGGTCTATTTCCATTGAAACCAAGGATTACGCATCGAAAGCAAGAGATAAAAAGCTTCAGCCCGAGGATTGGGAAGGAAGCACCTTTACCATAAGTAATCTTGGTATGTTTGGCATTGAAGAATTTACGGCGATTATTAATCCGCCTAACGCTGCCATTCTGGCCGTTGGAGCGATCAGGGACGTCCCTGTAGTTGAAAACGGCGAAGTGGTACCCGGAAAACGAATGAAAGTAACACTTTCAAGTGATCACAGAGTCGTTGATGGTGCCAAAGCGGCAGAGTTCCTCAATACCGTTCGAAAGCTGCTGGAAAATCCTGCATCCATGCTTCTCTGATCAAGTGTAAGAGCTACAGATCGGAATAGAAACGTTACCGGGTGGAATCCATGCATCCTGAAAGGGCATCGGTGTAGGCTTGTACATACTCGTCCATTTTTCGTGAACGATATTGAACAATGAACCGCGGGTGATCCAGTGGGACGATCTGGTCAAACCACTGCTTCTTTTTGTTCAGGCGTTTCAGAAACGTGTAGTTTTTTCCACGTCCCATGCAGAAGCAAAGGTCTGTATGGACTCCAAACGCAAGTTGACGCTCTATGCTATCCTCAATGAAGGGCAGAACCGCTTGCTGTAAACTACGGTCGTCGTAGTAATTATAATTGACTTCGTTGCCTTTGGAATTCAGGCGGGTGAATCCTAACGGAGAGATGGAGTTGATGTAGAATGTCCGGTAAAAAGGAACGGGTCCGCCCAGCGCATCGATGACTTTATAAACAAAAACAGAAGAGGGTTCATGGGTAGGATCAATATCCACATCTATCCGGCAATGTTCCTTCATCCGTTTTGTATCCGTAAACGGTACCCCGGTTACTCCGGCTCCGAAACGCCCGGGATTTATTCCTAAAATCAGATATCGGGGATAGGTATCTGCGTAATATCTGTTGTAAAAGAGGTGTGTGACCTGATGAATTTCTTCGGCCTTTTGTCCTTTAAAAGGATTCATGACAGATACCCCTTTGGGGAGAATCTTCGGGTCCAGGTGCAGGGAATCGTTAAAGGATAAAATTTTTTCAGAAAATAACATATTTACAGTACATTGAAGGTAGAATGCTCGTTAATTCACGTCCAATATAACCAATCCTTCAGGAACCACTTCTTAAAAAAGGGCATTTGTCTTTTTCGTTTCTTAACCCGGCCGTTCACCCCATAGCGCCGGTCATTATATACATCTGATGAAAAAAGGAAAAAGCTTACTGGCATTGGTACTAAGTATCCTCGTTGCACAGCTGGCCGGCTGGATCGGTTCACTGGCTACGCGTCCCAATATCGAACCCTGGTATCGTTTATTGGAAAAACCTGTTTTTACACCACCGGATTGGGTATTTCCGGTGGTATGGCCTCTGCTCTATCTTTTAATGGCGGTCGCCGCCTGGCTTGTATTCAGAGAACCCGGAAGAGGTAAAAGCCGTTTCTGGCAGGAAGGAGTCTCGTATGAAAGCATGTTGCTAAGAAAGCGACCCTCACGCAAATGGGTACTTGGCTTATATGGGATCCACCTGATTCTTAATGTCCTTTGGTCGTTTATCTTTTTTCAATGGCAGATGCCCGGCGTTGCTTTGATCCATATTCTGGTTTTGCTGATGGTTATCCTTTTGCTTACCCGACTGTTTTACAGAAGCCGTCCCCTTGCCGGATATCTCATGATCCCGTACATCATGTGGGTGACCTATGCCACCATGCTGAACGCGGGAATCTGGTGGCTGAACTGACCCGATGGGGTTACATTGGTTCCGGGTAGCCGAGTGGTTAGTAAATGAGCTAGGTCAATAATTACGGATAAACTTTCACACTATTGGAGCTAATCGGCCGTTTCATTTATACTTTGGAATATCAGCATTATGAAGAGAATAGAGGCGTGTTGTGTACACGCTTGTTTATCATTCTCTACGTTTTCATCCAAGCAGTTTTGAGTACCGTAATTCTCAATTTAACAGAGAACTACTTTAGTGTTATTAGAAATTGGCGTTCAACGTTCCCTTGGTATTAACTAAAGCTTGACTTCGAGGCAATATCTGAGGAAATTGGATATAACCAAGAAAGTCATGGACTCTTATGGAAAACACCGTTATCCAGCAAATCAATCAACTATCAAAAAACGAAAAGTTGCTTCTCGTTGAAGCACTTTGGGATTCTATTGCTGAAGATCCATCAGCTATTGAACTTCCCGACTCGCATAAGAAAGAGATTCAGTCACGATTAGATACTATAGAAGAAGATTCCAAAACCGCTATTTCCTGGAAATCCTTCGTGAAACAATTCTCTTGATTACGGATGGCCCTTACGTTGACAATTACTGCCAAAGCTCAGAAGGATGTTTTAAAAGCTTATAAATGGTATGAAGATAAAGTAACCGGGCTGGGACTTGAATTTATCCAAAAGGTGGATGCTCAAATCAAGCATATAGTTAGAGAACCCCGGCATTATCAACTAATTTATGGCAAATCTGTTAGAAGAGCACTGGTTTCTAGATTCCCGTTTGCAATTTATTTCGTCGAACGAGATTCGTCGCTGATCGTTTTTGCTATTCTACATCAGAGGGTAAATCCGGGTAGGTGGAAAACAAGAAAGCGTACATAGTTTATTCGTTTATGAGAATAAGGAACGCAAAGGTCAAAAAAGCACATTAGTGACTTGTAATATATATTTATACTCACAAGTGGATCAACGATGCGGATGGACAGACATTCGCTGGTCCGATACTTCCATCTTCGCCGATTCACCCAGAGACCGTTAAACACCAGCTCTGTAAGAAAATAAACATCATCAAAAGGCGTTGACAGGATACAAAATATTCGGCATACTGGCTCAAACATAGGATGAATGTACTGTTTTTATAACAAGCCGAACGCATGAATGGAGGTTCTATGAAAATGATGTTTTTTTTACTGTTATTATGGATGGGGGCGGGCGACGGAACACTAAAAGATACCGCCTCAGAAAATAAAGGAGAGATCATAGTTGAAGAGAGGTCGGTAAACGAGGACGATCCTTACCAACGCAGGCGTGAACAAATGGTAAGGCAGCAAATTCGTAACAGAGGGGTCAATGACCGGCTTACTCTGGACGCCATGCGGGCTGTCCCAAGACACCTGTTCGTGCGCAGGGAGCATGTCAGCCAGGCCTACAGTGACAATCCCATTCCTATTGGATACGGACAGACCATTTCACAGCCTTATATTGTTGCCATCATGACCGAACTTATCGAGCCGGAAGAGGGAATGCGGGTGCTGGAAATCGGAACAGGTTCCGGGTATCAGGCGGCGGTTCTGGCGGAGATAACCGATGAGGTTTATACCATCGAAATCATAGAGGAACTGGGGCAGTGGGGTGAGAGTAATCTGCAACGTGCAGGATACGATCATGTAAAGGTGAAGCGTGCCGATGGCTATTATGGATGGGAAGAATATGCTCCTTTTGATGCCATCGTCGTAACCGCGGCCGCAGACCATATCCCCCCTCCGCTTATCGAGCAGCTGAAAGATGGCGGACGGATGATTATTCCTGTGGGTTCTCCTTTCCAGACTCAAACACTGATGTATGTGGAAAAAAGAGGAGAAAGAATCCGTTCACGTAATCTGATGCCTGTTCGTTTTGTACCGTTTACCAGAGAGGAAGAATAGTCCGTTGATGATTCATCGTTAAATGCAGCTTTCTCCTTCATATAGAAAAAAGATTGCGTCCTCTGTGGGGATGGTGTCTGTGGTCTTAATCGCCTATCAAATGGTGATTATTCAAATCCTGTCCATTTCGCAGTGGCATCATTTTGCCTTTATGGTTATTTCGATGGCCATGCTGGGGTTTGGGGCCGCAGGAACCTGCCTCGCCCTTTTTAATCGTTTTTTTCTAACGCATTTTCAGGCCATTCTTCCTTTGTTACTGGTGTTTGCGGGGGTATCGATGGCGGCAACCGCCTGGCTGATTGGCCTTTTTGGAGACTACGATGTTTTTCTGCTCTTTTTTGAGCGGCGTCAGGCGGGCATGATGTTGTTTTCGTATCTGGCCTATTGTCTGCCTTTTTTCTGGGGAGGACTCGCCATTACTCTGGTTTTTTATCATCAGGTAGAACGTATAGGGACGTTTTACTTTTTTAATCTGGCCGGTTCAGCGTTGGGCGGAATCTGTGCAATCCTTCTGTTTTGGCTGCTTCCGCTGCCTCTTATAAGTCCGCTGCTTGCACTCATTATGATTATTTCGGCCTGGTTACTCCGGACCGGAATGCGCTATCGCTATACTGTTTTTGCTCTGAGCCTGGTGATCCCTCTGCTGGCATTTATCCGCCCGATATCCCCGAATGTATCCGAATACAAGGCCATTTCAGGTGCTTTGCAGCTGCCGGAGGCAGAAATCACCTACGAACGCTTTAGTCCATATGGATTACTGCAGCGGGTCGACGCTCCAACCTTGCGATACGCCCCGGCGCTCAGCCTGACATACCGGGGAGAACCTCCTGTGCGAAGCGTGCTTTATAATAACGGAGAATATTTCGGAACGCTCCCGGAGCAATGGAAAGAAGTGTGCCCGGATGTTACAGAAGAACGAAACGATACAGAGGATCGCAGAGGGCGCTATATTCTGGATTATTCTACACGCGGGCTTCCTTATGCGGTCAAAAGGCCGGAGTCGATGCTGGTGGTTCATTCGGGTACAGGGAATGATATCGCTCATGGGCGTTGTCACGGAGTCCCGTCTATTGTTGGAATTGAGCCGCACAGGCAGGCTGTAGATCTGTTGAAACACCGCCATCCGGAGTGGACGGATTCGTTATTTCTGCAGCCCGGAATCGAAGTGGAGGCTACAAGCGCCCGTACCTGGCTTGCCCGTGAACAGGATCGTACGTTTGATCTGGTTGTTATGCCTATACTGGGTACGTTTGGAGGAAATTCCGGGATTCATGCGCTGGAAGAGCAATATCACCTGACGATCGAAGCTTTTCAGAACGTATGG
>JASCXY010000110.1 GCA_030012235.1 Balneolaceae bacterium ANBcel3
CCGTATTTGGCTTCTTTAATCCCACTTGCCTCGGCCTGGATTGTCATGGCAATCAGTGCGATGGATATAAGCAGAATCCGGGATAGAAAGGGAGTCATTGATCAGGCGAGTTGTTTTAAGCAGGAAGTATAGCAGTCAGAGCGGGGTAAATAAGAAAGAAAAACGAAATACACCGCAAAAAAGTATCGTTATTCGAGGTTCTGATCTATAAATAAACGAAAAATGTTGCTTCATGAAATATCCGTAAAAATATGTTTATCCCAAAACGGGGATGGAAGGCTTCATGCGATTAAAAGAGGGGTATTTCCATTCGGCGAAAGTACGGTTAAGGCAATAAGCAGGTGGATGAAAGTACCAGGGAATATTTTTTGTCATATACCTGTAATATTGTGGAAATCAAAGTTATGTTTTTTGTACTTTACAGATTGCACTGAAGCGAAACTATCAATCATCTCAACGACCAGGATACCCCTATGAAATTCAATGTGACAAGTGGAGATTTGGTAAACAGTTTGTCTGCTGTTATTGGTGCGGTGCCGACCAAAGCAACGCTTCCGATTTTGGAAACCATTCTCTTTGAAACCGAAAAAGACCGGATAAAATTAAGTGCTTCGGATCTTGAAGTAAATATTATCGAGTATTTGGAAGCCGATGTTGAAGTGGAGGGTGCGGTAGCCATTCCTGGCCGCAGGCTGCTGGAAACACTTCGGCAGCTGCCCGATATTCCGGTAACGTTTGATGTGGACGAAAAGTCACAGGTTCGGTTCAGGACAGATAAGGGTACCTATAAACTTGCCGGTGAGAAAGAAGATGATTTTCCTGATATGCCTTCGCTGTCTGAAGGGCAGTCTATCAAGCTGGAAACAGCCATTCTGAAAGACGCCGTCAAGAAAACCGGATTTGCGGTTTCAAGCGATGATCTCAGGCCGGCGATGATGGGGGTCTTTTTTGATATTGGAGAAGAAGACAGTCGTATTGTTGCTACGGACGGCCATCGCCTGGTCCGGCTTGTTCGTACCGATATTTCTGCCGCCAAGGCGGTTTCTTTTATTGTTCCTGAAAAGGCTTTGACACTTGTTTCCAGGGCGCTGGATGAAACAAACTGCGAAGTTACAGTATCCGAGGAGCATGTTAGCTTCCGTTCCGGTAAAACAACCGTTATTACCCGCCTGATTAACGAGCAGTATCCGAAGTATGATTCGGTTATTCCCAAGGAAAACGACAAGGCGCTGAAAATAGGAAGAGAGCCTATGCTGGCTGCCGTCAAAAGGGTATCGGTTTTTTCCAGCTCAACCACGAAGCAGATCCGGCTTCAGATGAATTCGGATGAAGTCGTTATTTCAGCAGAAGACCTCGATATGAGCAGTGAAGCGAAAGAGTCTATTTCAGCG
The DNA here is from genome assembly GCA_030012235.1 of Balneolaceae bacterium ANBcel3. GTDB lineage: Bacteria > Bacteroidota > Rhodothermia > Balneolales > Natronogracilivirgulaceae > JASCXY01. Next base: position 1,392 of record JASCXY010000110.1, read on the forward strand.
GAGTACAGCGATGAATCCATGGAAATAGGATTTAACGCCAAGTACTTGATGGACGTCCTGGGTAATATCGATGACCCCGAGGTTGTTTTTGAGTTTTCTACTCCCAACCGGGCGGGTATTGTAAGGCCGTCTGTTCAGGATGACAATGAGGATATGTTGATGCTTGTTATGCCGGTGATGTTAAATAGTTATTCCTGAATGATCACATGAATAGTGAATCCCGCATCATAACGATGACAACCGATTTCGGTAGTCAGGATTATTATGTAAGCGCGATGAAGGCGGTGATTCTGGGGATTAACCCCTCTGTGAGGTTTGTTGACATCTCTCATGACCTTCCGCCTCAGGATATCATGGCCGGAGCATGGGTTCTTAAAAATACAGCATTCCTGTATCCTCCCGGCACCATTCATCTTGCCGTTATCGATCCCGGTGTTGGCAGTTCCCGGAAACCGATATTGGTGCAAATTCAGGATCAATATTTTGTGGGGCCGGATAACGGGCTTTTTTCTCTGGTGCTTGATAAAAAGGAATCGTGTCGAATGATCGAACTGACGGCAGATACCTATTGGAGAAAACCAGTATCCAACACGTTTCATGGCAGAGATATTTTTGCTCCGGTAGCCGCACACGTGTCGACAGGCATCCCCATTTCCAACTTTGGAAGACCTTTACCTGAACTGACGACCTATCGGTGGGCTAAGCCTATATCGGACGAGGAAGGGGTTCAGGGCTGGATTGCACACATCGACCGATATGGCAATCTGATATCGAATATTCCGGAGAAACTGATCAAAAATCGAGGCAATCAACAGGAATTTAAGATTTATATTGGGAATACGATTTTAAAAACTATTTCAAAAAGTTATGCAAGTGTACCCGACGGAGAGCCCGTGGCCGTTTTAGGAAGCTCCGGTATGCTTGAAGTTGCAATCTACAAAGGGAACGCGGCAGAGATGCTTGGAGTTGAAAAAGGAGCACCTGTTTCACTCATTCTCCAGAAACCTGTTTCCTGAACCATGTCTCATCCGGACCAATCCCGGGCTGCAGAACCGGCCACTCAAACCGGACTCATTGGAAGAAGCGAGTTGTTGAATTCACTGGGAACAACCATCGCTACCGACAAAATGGCTTTTTCTCCCCGAAGCCTAGCCGAATCTTCTAATTTGTGGAAGATTACCTCTCATGTGTATGAGCCATTATGGAGGGTTTTTTCTACACACATGCTTACAGGCGGTGTTTGGTCTCTGAAACGGGAGTGTCAGATCGTTTCCGGTTGGCTTTCGCCGAAAAAAGAAGAATTATTTTTGGATGTTGGTTCATCCACAGGGGTGTATGGCCGATATGTTTTGGAACACCATCAGGAATCATATGCGGTATTTGTGGACTATTCGCTCCCGATGTTGCAAAAAGCCGGCAAACGAATGGGAAATAACCGGCAACGATCGGTATGTATTCAATGCAATGCAGCTTCTCTGCCGCTAAAGGAGGGATCTGTAAGCGGAGCCGTGATGGGAGGAACCTTAAATGAGCTGGCTGAGCCCGAAAAAGTATTACGTGAAATACTACGGGTAGTAATACCAGGAGGTAATATCGTTCTTATGCACCTTATCACACGAAAAGCGCCCGGGCTGATTGCCAGGGGACTCAAAAAAGCAGGGATCTGGCTTCCATCCATTTCGGAGGCCGATGCTATGTTTCATCGCTGCGGTTACCGTATTCTTGATACTAAAACCGCGGGATTAATGAGGATCGTCCACTGCAAGAGCTGACGAGTTCTTTCTACATCCTGTCCGGCGCAGAGATTCCAAGGATCGTTAGCCCGTTGGCCAGTGTATGTGCCGTGACGTTCAGCAAACCAATTCGGGCATGAGCCAGCTCCGGTGCTTCACCTAAAATCCGGCAATCGTGATAGAATTTGTGGAATGCCGTGGCCAGTTCGTTCAGATAGTTTATAATGCGATGCGGCTCTTTGTTCTGAGCGGTTACCTCTATAACTTTTGGAAACTCGAGTACCCGTTTGATCAGGGTGATTTCAGAGTCATGGTTCAACTGCGAAAAATCCGGTTTCTGCTGATCATACGATTGCGTTTCCAGAGCTTTTCGCATGATACTCTTGATCCGGGCATGCGCATACTGAAGGTAATAGACAGGATTCTTTTCTCCGGCTTGTTTTGCTTCTTCAATATCAAACTCAAGATGGGTGCCGGGAGCTCTCATTAAAAAGAAAAAGCGGGTTACATCCGCCCCGGCTTCATCCATCAGTTCGTCAAGGGTGACAAAATTGGCTTTACGCGTGCTCATTTTGAATGGTTTGCCATCCTTTACAATAGTAACAAACTGATAGACAACAACATCAATTTTTTTGGCATCGTATCCACACGCATTTACGGCAGAAATGACATCAGGATAGGTCGCGATGTGATCCGCACCAAAGATATCGACAACAAGGTCAAACGAACGATCCAGCTTATTGATATGATAAGCAATATCGGGCAGCCTGTAGGTAGGCTCGCCGCTGCTTTTGATCAGTACGGTGTCTTTGTCTTTGCCAAACAGAGTCGTTTTCAGCCAGGTAGCCCCATCCTGTTCGTATATCAGGCCTTTTTCGTTCAGCATCTTCATGACATCATCTATCGGCCCTTTATACAATTCATTTTCATTGAAAAACGAATCCATTTTGATATTCATGCGGTCAAGGGTGCGCTGAATATCTTTGAAGATTTCATCTTCTGCGGCCTGTTTGAAAACATCCATGTTTTCTGAAGAGGCAAGGCGGTCGCCGTGCTCCTCACGAATCGCACGGGCAATATCGGAAATATAGGCGCCTTCATATCCGCCTTCAGGAAAAGGCGCGTCCATTTCAAGCTGTTCCAGATAGCGGGCACGGACACTCTCCGCGAGGACCCTCATTTGCCTTCCGGCATTATTGAAATAGTATTCCCGTTCAACATCGGCGCCGGTCCACTCGAATACCCGGGCAACGGTATCGCCAAGAACAGCATTCCGTCCATGGCCAACGGTAAGCGGACCCGTTGGATTGGCACTAACAAATTCAACCTGAATCTTTTTCCCCTTGTTCAGCTCGATGTTTCCATAGGCATGCTCTTTTTCATAAGCATCTTTCAGTTCGGTGAAAAGCCAGGAATGGTCAAATCGGAAATTAATAAAGCCCGGCCCTGCGACTTCTACTGAACGTATATACCCGGAAGGATCATCCATGCCATCGGCTATTTCCCGTGCAATATCAACGGGTTTCTTCTTCAAAACACTTCCCAGTCGTAAAGCAACATTGGTAGCGGCATCTCCCATTTCGGGCTGCCTTGGCTTTTCAATAGTGATTTCCGGGAGGGAGGCCTCCGGGTTTATTTTTAGAATCGATGTTTTAATCTGCTCTATAAGATACTCTTCCATAGCCATTCACTTAATTTCAGGAAAACCGGAGACCAATATACGATGTTTTTCCGATAGAAGCGGACTCTTATCCCATGAGTCCCTCTTGTCTCAGGCTCAGATAATCATATCCGGCAATAATGACATGGTCGTCTACGGTAATATCCAGCATTTCGGCCGCCTTCATGAGTTTTTTCGTTAAAGAAATATCTGCCTGAGAAGCTTTTCGGTTTCCTGACGGGTGATTATGTACGACGATAATGGAGTTTGATTCGTTCATAATGGCCTGCCTCATGACCTCCGCGGGATCTACAATGGTAGCCGTGCGCCCTCCCTTACTGATGACATGGTGGCCGGTCACTTTTTTGGAAGCATTCAGGAATGCGACCATAAATTGCTCGGTTTGCAAATCCCGGAGTCGTGGGCCAAAATATGCCGCTACATCCTCAGGTGACCGAAAAGAAATGGTTTCACCGTTATTTCCACGGGCCTGAAGCCGGCGGGACAGTTCAAAGGCGGCTTCCAGAGTGATGGCTTTGACATCTGCGATACCATCGATCACCCGGATCTCTTTCCAGCTTTTTCGTACCAGCTTATGGAGCCCGCCAAAATGATCGAGTAAATTTCTGCACGTGTCGATGACATTCATTTTACGGCTTCCTGTACGCAGTAAAATCGACAAAAGCTCAGAATCGGTGAGGCTTTCCGCTCCAAAGCGGGTAAGGCGTTCTCTGGGCAACTCGTCACGGGCCAGGTCCCGGACCATTCGGACTTGCAAGCCATTAGCCGTGGAGGATGGTGCAGGTATGTTGTTGGAGCATGGTAGCCGCTTCATGATGAAATAAATGGTTTGTAAGAGGTTTTCAGATATGCTAAATAGAGCAAACAGAGCTGTAATCCTTACAAACAAATACATCCCCTTTTGTTATCTCCGGGCAAAGAACCGGTAGCGGCACTAAAAAAACTCAGGAACAGCTTCTTAATGGGTTCCACCCATCAGAGGCTCGTCCATGGCCCGGATACTGGAATTGGGAAGTCCGCCGGGGTAGTTCTTTTTGGACAAAGAGATGGCATTCATGACGATGTCCAGGTGTTTTTCCTTGGAGTTTTGATAAAAAGACTGAGCTGCTTTTCCCAGCTTGGGTTGTCCGTGGAGAGGTTTGTCACTTACACAAAGCAAAGTGGCGCTTGGGACCCGATAACGAAACCCATTGGTGGCCACCGTTGCAGACTCCATATCAATCGCTATGCTCCTGCTTAAATGGATTTCGTGGACCACCTTTTTTGTCATGAATTCCCAGTTCCGGTTGTCAATGGTATATATCGTGCCAATCCGGTGTGGAAGCTGCTCTTTCTCAAGCGTCGATTTCAGATGGTAATTAAGCAGGTGGTTTGGAATAATCGGAACATTCTTGGGCATGCTGCTATCCAGCACACCGTCCTCTCTCATATACCCCGAAGCAAGAACATAATCTCCGATTTCCTGGTGATTTCGTAACCCGCCGCAATGGCCGACCATAATCATGGCGTCCGGCCTTAAAACGGCAACGTGGTCGGTTATGGTCTTTGCATTGGAAGGCCCAACGCCGATATTAATAAGAGTCAGTCCCAGATTGTCAGCAAGCGTATGATGATAAGCGGGCATCTGGACCTTGCGACCGGGACGAATGCAGTCCGGAAACCTTTTTTTAAAGACTTCGACGTGCATGTCATAATTAGTGAACATAATATACCGCTGAAAATCACCGGCAGAGGTGCCGGTATAGTGCTCAAGCCGGTCAAGGGATAAATCGATGCGCTCCGCAGGGAATAAAAAAAGCTTCTTTTTAGTAAAATCCCACTGGCTTTCATCAATGGCATTCAGAATGGCCGGATCTGTCAACGAAATTGCTTTCCTGGATTTGGAAATGTTGATTTCAGCACCCGACTCAGCGAGCTTGGTTAACTCTCTCTGAAGATACCAGCGATAGACTCCGGGCTTGGCAAACTCACCTTCGATCACAGGATTGTGCTGTGACCACGACCGTACGACGTTCATTTTGGGATAATAACCCTGGTCATACATTTTTTCCATCAGATCACATGCTTCCAGAATGGATTGCTGCAGTACAGAAGGGTTATCCGATTCTTTTTTGATTGTAAAGGGTGTTTTGTCCGGCATAAGGGTCGTGCAGCTTTTTGTTTTTCCGGTTGGATAGATATATACCGGTAATATCCATTGTTTTTCTTAAAAATAAAAAGAGGCGTTTGCTCCAGAAAGCAAAGGTAACGTCAGAATACGTAAAATATGCACGAATGAGGCTTTAATTAAACCGAATGGTACCGATAAATGTAAAAAGGAGCCGATGAAAAGTAGCTATAAGGTTTTTAACCTGATATATTTAGGTTAAGAAAGATGTTATGGCACTTCTGTTGCGGGTCTGTTGAAAAAGGTTTTACAGGGTAGAGATCCTAATTATTCACATAAAAAAGTACAAGATGGCAAACAACTATTCTGATTTGCGCATGGAGGAAGAACGTATTGAAAAAATTGCAAACCGTATGAAGCTATTGTCCGAACCCATGCGATTACGCTTGCTGGAACGGCTCAAAAACGGAGAGCGGTGTGTCAAAGAGCTGGTGGAAGAGACCGGTGCCGGCCAGGCAAATGTATCCAAGCACCTGGCACTTTTATCTGTACATGGGGTGGTAGATAAGCGGAAGGAGGGGCTCTATGTATACTATCGCCTGAAAGACATGTCGGTTTTGAAAATGCTTGACTGCCTCGGTGATCAAGTAGACGCTTGATTTGTTACTTGTACAATAGGGCTGGAACGATATCTTAAAAGCGGGCATTAATGCAGAACCGCAGAAGAACTCTTCGGCTCACGGCAGGTGTGTCCCGCTGTGATAAATTAAGATCAAAAGGAGCAGGAAAATGATTAAGCCCGGACAAAAAATCGACACATCCTTTTCCATTGAAATTTGGGATGGCAAAGAAAAAAAACAGGTTACGTTTGCGGAATTGTTAGATAAACCGGTTATTGTTTCGGTGTATATGAAAAACAATACCAGTGGCTGCGATTTGCAGAACAAAAGTCTTGCAGCATTTGCTGAACCTATTGATAATAAAGGATACCGGCTGATTTCTTTAAGTAAGGATACGTGTAATTCTCATAAAAAGTACGCTGAGAAACTTGGAATTACCTATATTCTTGCCTCAGATCCGGAATATGCATTTGCAAAAGCAACGGATTCTTTGGTAGAAAAAAAAATGTATGGCAAGGTGTTTTTGGGTCCGTCCCGTTCCGCCTATATTATAGATACCGATGGAACCGTTAAGGCGGTCATTGAGAAAGTATCAACCAAAAATCATGGTGAAGAGCTCTTGCAGTTAATTTCGGGCTCCAGTTAATAAATTTGTAAAACGAGTTTACATGAAGTCGCTTATAATCGTCGAGTCACCGACAAAAGCAAAAACCATCAAAAAGTTTTTACCCAAGTCCATGGAAGTGGATTCCTGCAATGGACATATTCGGGATCTGCCTGCATCGGCCAAAGAAATACCGGCAAAGCTCAAAAAGAACAAGTGGGCCAATATCGGTATTGATGTGGATAACGATTATCAGCCGCTTTATGTCATTTCTTCCATGAAGAAGAAAACGGTAACACGTTTGAAACAACGTATTAAAGAAGCCGATGAGTTAATTCTTGCGACAGACGAAGACCGTGAAGGAGAAGGAATATCCTGGCACATCCTGGACGAACTCAAGCCCAAAGTACCTGTTAAGCGCATGGTTTTTCATGAAATCACAAAAGAAGCCATCCAGCAGGCTCTTAAAGAATTTCGTGATATTAATATGGATCTCGTGCACGCACAAGAGGCACGTCGTATTGTAGACCGGTTGGCCGGATATACCGTATCTCCGCTTCTCTGGAAAAAAATTGGCCCCGGATTATCTGCAGGAAGGGTTCAGTCGGTTGCCGTCCAGCTTCTTGTGAACAGGGAAAGAGAAAGAATGCGCTTCAAAAGCGGAAGTTACTGGGATTTAAAGGCGTCTCTTGGTACGGAAAAAGAGGCTTCCACCGGTGATTTTGAAGCAGAAATGACCCACCTGGATGATGTACGCCTCGCT
>JASCXY010000111.1 GCA_030012235.1 Balneolaceae bacterium ANBcel3
TTCAGATACCCTGTTCCAGTCTTCTTTCTCCAGAATCGTTACATTATGGCCGGAAAAACGGGCAATCCTGCTGTATAGCGAACCCATACCACCGCTTCCACCCACCATAAGGATATTTCTGGTACCACCGGAAACTTGAGGAAACGTTTTTCCGGATTGAAAGGCCCTGGATGAACTCATGATCATTCGGAGAAAATCTCCGGCCCATTCTTCGTCAATGCCCCGGGCTTTTGCGTTCTGACAAAAACGGGTTATTTTTTCTTCTTCTCTGTCAGCAACAAAAATGGGAAGCTTATTCTTGATTTTTGTATCAATGACTTTTTTTACGGTTTGATTTCGTTCCTGAAGCAAACGAAGGATTTCGTCATCAATAGCATCAATCCGCTCACGAGAATCGTTTAAACAATGTTGATTTTTAGTCATTGGTCAAAAAATAAAGTAAAATGGAAATAGAAAGACTTCGATTTGATTTTTTTAAATGGAGAATGTTTAATCAAGCCTTTGTGGTTTAATTACAAGTGCATACGAAACCCGATGGAATAAAATTTCGGATAAACTAACGATAATTCAGGATAATTAGGAACCCATGTCGGATTTTTCATTGATCTCTCCGTTTAGCCCTGCTGGTGATCAGCCAAAGGCGATTAACGAATTGATTCAGGGGCTTAACAACGGAGAACGATTTCAAACGTTGCTGGGTATAACTGGTTCAGGTAAAACAAGAACCATTGCTTCAGTAATAGAAAACCAGGGTGTTCCGACACTTGTAATGAGCCATAACAAGACGCTGGCGGCTCAATTGTATCGTGAACTAAGTGACTTTTTCCCGGAAAACTGTGTAGAGTTTTTTATTTCTTATTACGATTACTACCAGCCGGAAGCGTACATCACGACACAGGACAAATATATAGAAAAGGATCTTTCTATCAATGATGAAATTCAGAGGTTACGATTACGTGCTACCAGCTCTCTACTGTCCGGGAGAAAAGATGTTATCATCGTTTCCTCTGTAAGCTGTATTTATGGTATTGGCTCTCCCAGCGAGTATGAAAAGCTTATTATACGCCTTAAAAAAGGGGAAGAAATACCACGGAATAAACTTTTATACGATCTGGTAGACCTTCATTACAGCCGAAACGATATGGAGTTTCAGCGGGCACGATTCAGGGTAAGAGGAGACCATATCGATCTCTTTCCGGCATATTCTGAACATGCCCTTCGAATTGTTTTTTGGGGTGAGGAAATTGAAGAACTATTGCTTTTTGATCCTGAAACAGGGGATATACTCGAAGAAACAGACCAATTTTTTGTTTATCCCGCATCGCATTATGTAACTACTAAAGACCGCCTGAAGGCTTCTATTGACCAAATTCGAGAAGAACTGGATATACGGTTGGATGTATTTCGGGCCGAGGAAAAATTTCTTGAAGCACAACGACTGGAGCAAAGGACCTTATTCGACATTGAATTGATGCAGGAAATCGGTTTTTGCCCTGGTATCGAAAACTACTCCAGGTATCTGGCCGGAAGAAAGCCTGGTGAACGGCCATATTGTCTGTTTGATTATTTTCCGGAGGATTTTCTGCTTGTCGTGGATGAGTCTCATCAGACAGTACCACAAATTGGTGCAATGTACGGTGGAGATCGTTCAAGAAAGATAAATCTTGTGGAACATGGCTTCCGGCTTCCATCTGCTTTGGATAACCGGCCCCTGACCTTTGAAGAGTGGGAATCTCTGATTAAAAGGTGCATTTTTGTTAGCGCCACACCATCTGACTACGAATTGGAAAAAAGCAGCGGCGCTTTTGTCGAACAAATTATTCGTCCCACAGGCCTTATGGAGCCAATGATTGAGGTTCGGCCGCTGAAACATCAAATTGATGATGTGGTTGAGGAGATTCGAAAGGCGGCAAATAAAAAGCAAAGAGTGCTATGCCTGACTCTTACAAAGAGAATGAGCGAAGAACTTTCGGGATATCTTAAAGACCTTGGTATGAAGTCTGCCTATATGCATAGTGAGCTGGATGCACTTGAACGGGTAGAAATATTGTATCGGTTCAGAAGGGGGGATTACGATGTGCTTGTCGGTATAAATTTGTTAAGAGAAGGAATTGATATCCCTGAATTGGGGCTTGTAGCTATTTTGGATGCAGACAAAGAGGGCTTTTTGCGATCTGAAACGTCCCTTTTTCAGATTTCAGGCCGTGCTGCAAGAAACCTGGACGGGCGTGTCATTATGTATGCTGATAGAATTACTGACAGTATACGAGCTGTTCTTTCAGAAACAGAAAGAAGAAGAGCCATTCAGGATGAGTACAACAAGAAACATGGCATCACTCCTGCATCTATCCAAAAAGAACTCAAACCTCTGGTGGATCCGGTACTCATTGGGAAAAAACCATTCGACTTGCAGGATGAGGATATAAAAAACCACCTTGAACATGTTAAAGTAGCAGACGACGGGATCCGGTACAAAGCTGCGCCGGCGATGAAAGAAGTGGTCTTTGACAGCAAGGACACCTTTCTATCCTATCTTCGCGAATCGATGGCCACTGCCGCAAAAAATATGGAATTTGAAGAAGCTGCGCGTATCAGAGATCAAATTGAAGAAGTGGAAAAGAATCTATAAAGCATTTGCCAGGCTTGTTCATATTACATTCTGCGAAAAGATGCCTATTTTATCATATTAAACGCAAAACAAAACAGTGAATATATATGAGCACGGTATCGTATATCAAAAATTTTATCAAAGACCGGAGGGTTGCATCGATTACTCCCACGTCAAGATATACCATTGAAAGGGTTTGTCAGCGAATAGACTTTAGCAAGTCGTTAAAAATAATTGAATACGGGCCTGCTGACGGAGTATTTACAAAAAAAATTCTGGAAAAAATGACACCGGACTCTGTTCTTGCTGCCATTGAAATAAACAAGAATTTTTGTCAGCAGCTTCATGCTATAGAAGATACAAGGCTGCATGTTTTTAATGAAAGTGTCGAGCATGTTGACCGGGTCATCGAAGAACTTGGCTGGAACGAAGTCGATTATATTATTTCCGGTGTTCCATTTTCATTTATATCTGACGATATCAAAACAGAGATCTTGAAACGTTCGGCAGAAGTATTGAATGGAGATGGTATGTTTTTGGCGTATCAGACTTCATCGCATCTGAAGCCTTTTTTGAGTAAACAATTCAAAGAAGTTGACACAGAATACGAAATCCGGAATATCCCACCCATGTGTGTTTACACGGCTTCCGGCCGGGGGTAGCCCTAAGCGCTGCTTTCGACTTTGAAATATTTTCTTTTGCCCACTTTGATAATATAAGACGCGCCTTGCTCCACTTTTAAAACAAACTGTGGATCGTCAACTTTATCCCCATTAATGGATACACCTCCCTGGAGAATCATGCGCCGGGCTTCACTGTTACTTGCCGTGAAATTATGGTCATTTAGAAGTGCCAGAATACCAGACTCAGAATTGGCAGGTAGTGTCAGAATCGGCATGTCATCAGGGATATCTTTCTTGACCACGGTTTTTTCAAAATGCTTCCGGGCAAAATCTGCTTTCTCAGTACCATGATAAAGGCGGGTCAGGTGCCAGGCCAGCTCGTGCTTGGTGTTTCGCGGGTCGGTTTCAGCCAACGTTTTAAATTGTTGAAGCTGATCCACAGCGATATCGGTTAGAAGTTCGAAATAAGGATATATCAGTTCATCAGGAATCGACAAGGCCTTACCGTACATATCTTCCGGCTTATCATCTATTCCAATATAGTTGTCATACGACTTGGACATTTTCTTGGAACCATCTGTACCAACAAGAAGAGGCATCATCAGACATACCTGAGGTGAAAGGTCATGTTCTTTTTGAAGGTGACGTCCAACAAGGAGGTTAAATTTTTGATCTATTCCCCCCAATTCAATATCGGATTTTAGATGAACCGAATCCTGGCCCTGAGCCAGAGGATAAAGAAACTCATGCAGGGAAATCGGGTCATTGTTTTGATAGCGCTTCAAAAAATCATCTCGTTCAATCATTCTGGCAACGGTATAATGAGAGGCCAGTCGAATTACATCGCTAAAACTGAGAGGTGACAACCAGTCGGAATTATAGACTATTTCCGTTTTGTTGGGATCCAGAATTTTAGATGCCTGCTCGAAATATGTTTTACCGTTTTCTACAATTTCTTCTTTAGATAATGCGGGACGGGTTTTGTTGGCACCGGAAGGATCTCCGATCATTGCCGTGAAATCTCCGATAATTAAAATGGTATGATGGCCCAGGCTTTGAAACTGCCTCATTTTTCTGAGAATAACCGAATGGCCAAGATGCAGGTCCGGACGAGTAGGATCACACCCTAACTTAACCCGCAACGGAGTTCCTGTTTTTTTGGAATACTCCAGTTTGCTAATAAGTTCATCCCGGGGAACAATTTCAACGGTTCCTCTTTCAATGACTTCTAATTGTTCTTCAATCGATGGAAAATCAGGCATGGTACATCTGTTAAATAGAGATAAAATGTATAAGCTAAAGTCTTAGTCGTCCGAAGGAAAGGGAAGCTCTGGAAAAGAAAAATCCGGGATGGATATATATTCATCCACAGAATCCTTATAAGACTTGACACCCGGCAAGACCTTGGCAACGATATCATAAGATGCAGGAGCAACTTTTATTACGTGTTTATAAAAAATGGAATCATGGCGTGTTTCTTGAGAAGGTTTATCAAACCCACCTAAAAAAATTAAAAAAACGCTTAACAAAAGACTGATTTTTAGGAAGCCGAAAATCGCTCCTAAAATCTTGTTGGGTATACTTAACATTAAGACTTGTATTAAACCGTCAAAAAACTTAATGGCAAAATAAACAAGAATGATAAATAAGATGAAGAGAACAGCGAAAGCGAAATAGGGGTAAAAGTCAGGGTTTAGACGAATAATCGGCCGGAGCATGTTGGCAAAAGGCTCTGCGTACTGAAAAGAAATAAATGTTGCAATTACGAGCCCTGCAATACGAAAAACCTCTTTAATCAGCCCATTATTAAATCCTTTCCACGTATAGTAAATAATGGCTCCAGCAAGAATAACATCTAATAAGATCATAACGGACTGAGTTCTTGTTTGACAAGCTTGTTAATAAGGGCTCCGTCGGCTTTTCCTTTTAGCTTTGGCATGATTTTACCCATAACTTTCCCCATATCTGATGGTCCGGTTGCCCCTGTTTCTTTAACGACCTGACGGACAATATCAGAGATTTCTTCTTCAGATAACATCTTGGGCAAGTATGCCTCAATCAGGCTTAGCTCGTACTCTTCTACTTTAGCCAGTTCGTCTCTACCAGCATCCTGAAACTGTTGAATAGAGTCTTTTCTTTGTTTGGCGGCTTTCATTAATACTTCAATAACCTGCTCCTCATTAAGAGAAACATCGGAGCCTTTGCGTTCACTGATTTCTTTTTCCAATATTTTGGACTTAAGAGATCTGAGTAATTGAAGTCGACTCGCATCTTTGGATTTCATGGCCTCTTTCAAGTCAGAAAGAATCAATGAATAAGTAGAAGAACTCATATGGTCAGGAGATTAGAAGGTGCACATTTGCCATCTGACTGAGACAATGGAAATTAATCAGAAACCTAAAACAAAAAAAGGCTGCACAAAAGTAATGTGCAGCCTTTTTCAGAGATACAAAAAAGGTTCAGGATTTATTCTTTGCAATAAAGTCCTTGACTTTATCCTGGTCAATGGTCGTTTCCTGAAAAGCGACTTTGCCTTTAGAAGACGATTTGGAAAGTATTACTTTGGCCATTTTTCTCTGTGCCGCCCTGGCTGCCAATACCTCCTCGCCGAAAACTTGTTTCTTGGCCATAATATCACCTGGTTATTTTATTTAATTTCTTTGTGCAGTGTATGCTTTCTTAGCTTGGCGTTAAACTTTTTCAGTTCAAGACGCTGGGTAGTAGTTCGCCGGTTTTTTGTCGTTACATACCGGGAAGTACCTGGAGCTTCGGTACATTCAAGAATTACCTGAATACGATTTCCTTTTGCTTTGGCCATAACGGATTAATATAGCTTTTTATTAAGTGTACCCCGTTCACGAGCCTCTGCCAACACAGCAGTAATGCCCTTGCGGTTAATGGTTCGCAATGTTTTACATGTAACCCGGAGTGTAATCCAACGGTCTTCTTCGGGGATATAAAAACGTCGCTTCTGAAGATTTAACTTGAAGCGGTGCTTTGTTTTGTTATTTGATTTGGATGACCGATAGCCATTCATGGCCTTGGTTCCAAAAAGATCGTCTCGTAATGACATGACTAAATAAATATCAAGTGAGCTTTTTACAAACAGATATCAAAAATAAAACAATAAATAAAAATATACAAGAAATAATTGGGCTAACGAAAGGTTATACGTAAAAAGAGGCTATCACCAGCCCGCACAAAATCAGCTTTTAAGCCACTTTGTTTCAAAATACGATAAATGTAATGACTTGTTTTGAAATTGCCCCATTAAGGGCTATTTTCTTACATCATAATGGAAGAAAAAGCCATGCATCCTTCCTGATATAAAGATTGACTGAGAACAAATAAAAAAATCCTATGAGTCAAATTAGTAAGCCGGAATACAAAGCCTCCAATATTCAGGTGCTGGAGGGCTTAGAAGCGGTTAGGAAAAGGCCATCCATGTATATCGGTGATACTTCGCAGAGAGGCTTGCATCATCTTATCAATGAAGTTGTTGATAATTCTATAGATGAGGCACTGGCCGGATATTGCGATTACATTTATCTCTCCATTAATGAAGATGAGTCTATGACTATTTTGGATAATGGGAGGGGAATACCGGTTGATATGCACTCAAAATTTGGTATACCTGCAGTAGAGCTTGTTTTAACAAAATTGCATGCCGGAGGAAAGTTTGACAAAGATTCCTATAAGGTTTCAGGCGGACTTCATGGAGTGGGTGTAAGTTGTGTGAATGCATTATCAAAACGATTTGATGTTGAAATACACAGAGACGGTGAAATTCATCAAATGGGGTTTGAGTTTGGAAAAACAGTTAAGCCCTTACAAAATGTTGGTACTACGGATAAAACAGGTACCAAGGTTACTTTTATGCCGGATGAAACCATATTTACCCAAACGAACACCTTTCGTTTTGAGGTGATTGCTGACCGGATGAGAGAACTTGCTTTTCTTAACCCTGAAGTTACGATCGAACTTGAGGATCTGAGAGAAGAGGAGCCTTTGAAGGAAACCTTCCACTTTGAAGGTGGTATTAAAGACTTTGTAAAATATCTTGATGAAAGCAGGGATTCTGCGTTTATAGAACCCATGTATTTTTCTGGTGATATTGATGATATTGCCGTAGAAATAGCCATGCAGTATAATAACTCGTATTCAGAAAATGTGCATTCCTATGTGAATAATATTAATACACATGAAGGAGGAACACACATTTCAGGCTTTAGAAGAGCATTGACCCGGGCTTTAAAAACGTATGGAGAAAGAAATAAACTGATAAAGGGTAAGGTTTCAATCAGTGGAGAGGATTTCAGGGAAGGCCTTACTTCGGTCATTAGTATTAAGGTTCCTGAACCCCAGTTTGAAGGGCAGACAAAAACAAAACTGGGTAATTCTGAAGTTCAAAGCGCTGTTGAGGTCGTTGTATATGACAAGCTTAACGAGTACCTGGAGCTTAACCCAAAAGTGGCACGTGGTATTATTGATAAGGTGATGAAAGCCGCCGAAGCCAGAGAAGCTGCGAGGAAAGCAAGACAACTTGTTCAAAGAAAAAGCGCCATGGCCGGAATGGGTCTTCCGGGTAAACTGGCAGACTGCTCCATTAATGACCCGGCACATTGTGAAATATTTGTAGTTGAGGGTGACTCTGCCGGTGGCTCTGCAAAATCGGGAAGAAACAGAAGCTTTCAGGCCATCTTACCATTGCGTGGAAAAATTCTTAATGTTGAGAAGGCAAGAGTTGGAAAAATTCTTGAAAACAATGAAATTAGAGCGATGATCACAGCTCTTGGTGTGGGCGTTGGATTTATTGAAGATTTTGACATCTCCAATTTGAGGTACCACAAGATTATTATTATGACTGATGCGGATGTGGATGGATCTCATATTCGTACGTTGCTTCTTACTTTGTTATACCGGTATATGCAACCCTTGATTGAGGGTGGTCATGTGTATATTGCCACACCGCCTCTCTATAAAATTACCCAGGGTAACAATATTGAGTATGCATGGGATGACGATGGCCGCGATCAGATTCTCAAGAGAATGAAGAAAAGTACAAGAAAAATAGACTTGTCCCGATATAAGGGACTTGGAGAGATGAACCCGGATCAACTTTGGGAGACCACCATGAATCCGGAGACTCGTACCTTGCAGCAAGTGACCATCCAAAGTGCCGCTTCTGCCGACAAACTCTTTACGGTTTTGATGGGTGATTTGGTAGAACCACGAAGAGAGTTTATCGAAAGAAATGCCAAGTACGCAAACCTTGATATTTAAAAGAGTAATAAGCAGAAATGCCTGATAAAATCCAGAAAATCAATCTTGAAGACGAAATGAAGTCTTCATACATCGATTATTCGATGTCGGTTATTGTTTCAAGAGCACTTCCTGATGTAAGAGATGGTTTAAAACCTGTTCACAGAAGAGTTCTGTATGGAATGAGTGAACTGGGAATGCTTCATAATCGTCCCTATAAAAAAAGTGCACGTATTGTTGGAGAAGTACTTGGTAAGTATCACCCTCACGGGGATTCTGCTGTTTACGATACCATCGTTCGAATGGTTCAGGACTTTTCTCTACGGTATCCTCTGGT
>JASCXY010000112.1 GCA_030012235.1 Balneolaceae bacterium ANBcel3
TGCCGGCCTACTTTGTCGTTGTAAACACCAATTTCTTTCATGATGGATGCATACAGCGTCCGGTGTACCAGGGTCGATTTTCCCGATCCGCTGACTCCGGTCACACATACCAGTTTCCCTAATGGAAAACGGACATTAATGTCTTTTAGATTGTGTTCGGATGCCCCCTCCAGAAGAATCTCTTTCCCATTGCCTTTTCTGCGCTTCTCAGGTACTTCTATCTTTTTCCTCCCTGACAGATACTTGCCTGTCAGTGTTTTTGATTTGAGTAGTCCTTTGTAATCTCCTGAATAGACCACTTCTCCACCATGAAGGCCGGCAAACGGCCCCATATCAATGATGTAGTCCGCCTCTTTCATCATATCCGAATCGTGCTCTACCACCAAAACGGTATTGCCGATATCCCGAAGCGACTTCAATATTCGGATCAGCCGGTCGTTATCCACCGGGTGCAGGCCGATGGTAGGCTCATCGAGTACATAGAGGCTGCCAATCAGTGAGCTTCCCAGCGCATTCGCGAGATGTATGCGCTGCGCCTCCCCGCCACTTAACGTTCTGGTGGGACGATTAAGCGTGATGTAGTGTAATCCAACGTCTACAAGGTATTTTAACCGCTTTCGGATCTCGTACAAGATCTGGCCGGCGACTTCTGTTTCGTATTCTGTGAGCTTGAGCTCCTGAAAAAATTCATGCGCATGGCCGATGGTCATTTCAGAAACATGTCCAATGTGGACTTCCCCTACTTTGACATACAAAGCGTCTTTGCGAACCCGGTAACCGTCGCATTCCGGACAATTGGAATATCCGCGATAACGGGAATAAAAAACGCGCATGTGTACCTTGTAAAACTCTCTTTTGATCTCCTCAAACACACTGTGGATGCCGGGATACTCGTCTTTTCCATACCACAACAGGTGCTTTACTTCTTTGGAAAGCGCAGAATAGGGATCGTCAATGGGGAGACTGTAACGTGCCGCAACTTTAATCAATAGTTTCAGGTTATGGCTGAACTTTTGTGTAGCAAAAGGAGCGATGGCTCCCCCCCGAATGGATAATGCCGGATCCGGAATGACTTTGTCTTCATCAATTCCCTGAATTTTTCCAAATCCCTCACAGCTTCTGCAAGCTCCAAACGGATTGTTAAAAGAGAACATTTGAGGAGTGGGCTCCGTAAAATCCAGGCCGTCTCTCTCAAAGCGATCACTGAACTTAAGTTCTTTTCCTTTGTGGATTTGGATATAGCACCTTCCTCTGCCTTCCAAAAAGGCCGTTTCTACGGAATCTGTACAGCGTACACGAAATTCTTCATCCTCTTTCTTTATAGCCAGCCGATCAACGACAACGCGGACGCCCTCCGGCTTTAGTTTTCTCAAATTGACCTCGTCCCGGCTGAGATCCACCATCGTTTCCCCGTCGATCAGGATTCTCGTAAATCCTTTTTTGCGGAACATGTCGAGCTCTTCCCGCATTTTCTTGTTTTTCTCCATGTGAACCGGGAAAAGAACATAAAATCGCTGTTTATCATCCAGGTCGGAGAGGAGCTCCTGAACGACCGTCTGGGGGGTGTCTTTGATTACAGGCTGCCCGGATATCGGAGAAATGGTCTTGCCTATACGAGCAAAAAGCAGCCTCAAATAGTCATAGATCTCTGTGGTTGTACCAACCGTGGAGCGTGGATTCTGCGTGGTGTTCTTTTGCTGAATCGCCATTGCAGGTGAGATTCCCTGCATAAAATCCACATCGGGCTTATCCATTCTTTCGAGAAATTGCCGGGCGTAGCTGGATAAACTTTCCACGTAACGTCGTTGTCCCTCTGCGTAAATGGTATCAAATGCCAGGCTGGATTTCCCGGATCCGCTCACTCCCGTAACCACCGTAAACGAGTTTCTCGGAATAGATACATCTATATTTTTGAGATTATGAACCCGCGCACCTTTGATGACAATGGGTGCATTTTTCGTTGATTTTTGGGATGATTTGCCTGGCGATGGATCTTTCATAATCTGTTATGATACGGTATTCTGTACCCATGTTACAACGATCAAATACATAAACCGGTTCCAAAAGAAACCGTATCTCCAAACAGGCAAATCCTGCCTTCTCTCTTAGCGGGTAATTTCAAGGATTCTGCGCTCCATTCCGGACTTAATCGACGCCCGAAGCTCCTCTACACCTTCGTCAATATACATGGCATGGATATATAAATCCTTTTTGTCCTCAGACACTTCCAGGCTCAATGTTCCCGGAGTCAGAGAAATCATATTGGCCAATACCGTTATTTCAAGATCCGTTTTTACATCCAGAGGAATATCAACCACTCCTGACTTCATTTTAAAGCCGGGCCTCAGAACATCTATGGCAACCCGGACGCTTGATACGAACAGTTCTTTGATAAAATAGAAAAAGAGGGTAATGGACTTCCATACACGACGTGTATATCTGGAATCATCCAGTGCCGGGGAGACCAGCAACAATACGCCATAGGCAAGGACCAGGCCGATCAGGAAGTTTCCGAATGAAAACGTTGCCGTTACAGCCGTCCAGATTAAAGCCAGAACAATATTAAATAGAAAGAGTTTCATTTTGTACCCAAGACTGCTTCAATGTATAAAGATGGATTAAGGAGCTGCTCGGCAGCTATCATACACACTTCAAGAAGAGGTTGCGCAAACAAACCGACAAGAATGATCAGGCCTGCAACAATCATTACCGGAACTACCATAATGTACAATTTACCTGCGCCAAATAAGGGCATTTTCCCAAAATGCTCGGGTACCCCTTTCTCCGGTACAGCGGCCCAGAATGCCGTCATCCATATTTTAGTCATGGAGAAAAGCGTAAGCAAACCAACGAGGATGGCCACCCCTGTGATGATATACATTTCCAGGCTCAGGCCAGCTTTTACAAGAGACAATTTAGCCCAGAATCCCGAAAGCGGAGGAAAACCGGCAAGTGCAAACGCTGAAATAAGGAAAAGAGAAGCCAAAAACGGGTAATGTTTATACAGGCCTCCCATGTTTTTCAGCTCAAACGTCCCGGTCAGCCGTTGAGCAATACCGCTGATCAAAAACAGGTTTGTTTTGGCGAGGATATTATGGATGACATAGAAAATAGCTCCCATAATACCCAAGGCTGTATTAAACGCCAGGCCCATGATCATATAGCCAATCTGGCTTACGATATGAAAAGAAAGAATTTTTCTGAATTCATAGTGAGAGGCGGCACCAAGAACGCCGGTTACCATCGTAAAACCGGCCACCCATAGCATGATGGTATGCGTATAGCCGATGTCCTGAGTAAACAACAGAGTAAACACCCTTATCAGCGCGTAAACACCTACTTTGGTCAAAAGACCCCCAAAAATAGCGGATATGGCAACAGGTGGAGTGTGATACGAAGCGGGAAGCCAGAAAAAGAGCGGGAAAATCGCCGCTTTAATACCGAAGGACACCATGAATATCATAGCTACAGTAGTAACCAGCCCGGTATTTTCTACTTCCGGAAGCCGTTGAGCCAGGTCGGCCAAATTCAACGTACCGGTCATGCCATACAACAAGGCCACACCAAAAAGGAACAACAAGGAAGAAAACAGGTTGATAATCACATACTTTAGCGCTCCCTGAAGCTGATTCTTGCTGTTTCCCAACGCCAAAAGGATAAAACTGGCGATCAGCATGACTTCAAACCATACATAGAGGTTGAAAATATCGCCCGTCAGGAAGCTGCCGTTAACCCCCATTATCAAGACGTGAAGCAGGGGATAATAACCGAACTGCTCTCTCTCTTTATCTACGTCATATATGGAATAAATGGCGATAATCAGGCCCATGATGGCAGAAATGCCCAACATAAGCATCGTCAGCATATCAGCTACAAGCGTGATTCCAAAAGGAGCTTCCCAGTTACCTGCCTGGAGTACCTGAATTCCATCGCGATAAACATCCGTAAACAAGAAGACCACAGAGACCAGCAAAGCGGCCATACCGGCTACACCAATGAGGCGTTGCATATGGGAAGAGGTACGAAAAAGCAGAGCCAGCGTAGCCGTAACCAGTGGAATAAGAATCGGGAGTATTAACAAACTGTTCATTCGTATTAATCTTCCTTGTTTTCGGTTTTGTTGATAATAGCGGCAGAAGTGTCTTCAGCATCTTCCAGCAACGAGTCCTGGTCAATGGTGCCAAGTTCTTTATAGCTCCGGTAGGCCATTGCGAGCGCAAAAGCAAGCAGGCCAAAACCAATAACAATGGCCGTCAGGATCAGCGCCTGGGGCAGCGGATTGGCAAAGGGTGCTTCCGGAATGGCGCTTCCTGCAGCAATCAATGGTGGGTTTTCCGTAGAAATCCTTCCAAGGGAAAACAAAGCCAGGTTAACGGAGTTACTGATCAGAATAATTCCGATGATTGTCAAAATCAGCCCTTTTCTGAGCAACAAGTAGATGCCAGAGGCAAAAATGGCTCCCGCAAGAATTGGAAGTATAGTATCCATAAGAAAAAAATCAGGTCAGCATATGTTCCAAAACACCGACGAATTACTTTTAATGATTTGTGTTTGCAGGCAGTTCCTCTTCCTCCAAAGCGAAGATAACGGCCACAATAAATCCAACGACACATAAGAATACACCGATATCAAAAATAAGCGGCGAACTCAGTTTAATCTCAGAACCACCTATTTCCATCATCAGCCATTTACCGGTCAAAAATGGTTCCCCCGTGAAAAACGGAATAATACCACTGATCACCAGGCTTAAAAGTCCATACGCAATCAAAGTAATTGGATGCACTTTTAAAATCTTTCGGGTTGCTTCTGTACCAAAAGCAATGGCATAAAGCGTAAACGCCCCGGCGCCTACCAATCCCCCGATAAAGCCTCCGCCCGGCTCATCGTGACCCCGGAAAAAGAGAAAGATCGAGAATAGAACCAGAACAGCCATCATCAGGCGTGTAGTAGTATGTAAAATCAGGCTTTTCATCGGTATTGTATTATCATTAATCAGCAGACTGCCCGGTTAAATCCACCTGGCAATAACTGATATTGAAAAAATCAAAGATCGCGGAGCATCTACAGAAAGAGACCACCGTGATCGTTCTTCTATTTTTTAACATCTTTTTCGGCACCTGCCCGTGTCATTTTGATCAACGCATACACGGCAAGTCCGGCGATAGCGACAACAACCACTTCGCCCATGGTATCCAGCGCACGAAAATCAACAAGAATAACATTGACGATATTTCGTCCATGTGCGAGAGGATAACTTGCATCTGCATAAAACTCGGAGATAAACGCATCAAACGGTACAGCTGTGACAGCAAATATGAGTAAAGTCATGAGCGTACCCATGGCAATCGCAACAATCGCATCCCTGGAATTATAGAGAATGCTTCGGCTTTCCTTCATCTTCGGAATATGAATGAGCACCAATACCACAAGAATAACGGTCAGCGTTTCAACAAGCACCTGGGTCATAGCCAGGTCCGCAGCACCGTGCATCAGATAGATAAGAGCCAGTCCAAAGCCTATAATTCCGGCGGCAACAACCATCGTGAGTCGGGAGTGCGTGAAGAACAACATAACCCCCAGGGAAATTACAATGCCGAAAGCAATGGCCCATTCGTGGATCTGTACCTCGGATACGTCCGGGTTAAAGATGACTCCGGATTTCGTAAAAAATGTATAACCTACAGCCGCAATCGCCGCGACCATAATGGTAATGAGGTAATTGGACATGAGTCCGTTCTGCAAAACCCTCGTCTGGAAACCGGCCAGATTCAGCATACCATTAACCAGACTCTCATACACTTGTACAGGGAATCGGGCAAATATCATTTGATACACTTTCATAGGAGCCGACTCTCTGATCGAATCCCAGATAAAATAGACTCCGACCCCGGCAGCTGCCGTTACAACACTTAGTATCAGAGGCAAGTTAATTCCATGCCATAAAGAAAGATAAAAATCCAGTTCCGATCCCCATACGGCGCTTGCCACCGGAACCATTAATTTGCTGTCCACGATAAAAGGAAGCAATCCGAACAACGCACTCAATACAGCGAGCGTCAGCGGGCCAATCCACATCAAAAACGGAGCTTCATGTGCTTTCTTTGGGGTTTCGGTTTTCGGGCCGTAAAATGGACGAATAGCTACAATAAGAGAGGCAGAAACGATGGCAATATTGGCTAAAACAGCGAGTGTAATAAACCCAACAGCCCAAAAGTTTGCACCCAAAGCGGCTTCATACACCAGTTCTTTGGCAATAAAACCGAACAATGGAGGGATACCAGCCATAGACAAAGCGGCGATCATCGCCGCAATCGCAGAAATAGGCATCAGCGAACGCAGGCCGCCAAGTTTGAGCACATCACGGGTACCGGCTTCATGATCAATTCCACCCGCAACCATAAAGAGCGCTCCTTTATACATGGCATGAGAAAGAACATAAACAGCTAATCCCTGCATGGCCAGTTCGGTTCCAAGTCCGATCAGCATCATCATCGTACCGAGCGCCATCACTGTAGAATAAGCCAGAATCTGCTTCAAATCCGTAAAACTCAGAGAAAGCCAGGCGCTGATCAGCAAGGTAACAACACCAAATCCACCCACAAGCATCATCCACGTATCTGTAAAGCCAAGTACCGGGTGAAAACGGGCCAGCAGGTAAACACCGGCCTTCACCATGGTAGCCGAGTGGAGGTAGGCACTAACAGGCGTTGGTGCTGCCATTGCACCGGGAAGCCAGAAATGGAAGGGAAACTGAGCCGACTTTGTAAAAGCCCCGCCAAGTACCAGAAGCAAAATGGCAAGATAGTGAGGATGCTCTCTGATAATGTCGCCTTCATTCAAAAGGGTGGAAACTTCCCAGGCTCCGGAAGCAAATCCCATAAGAACCATTCCCCCCAGCAAAGCCAATCCACCAATACCGGTCACCAGCAGTGCCTGAAGAGCGGCTTTTCGGGAAGACTCCTGCTCGTGGTTAAAACCAATGAGCAAATAGGAAGTAAAACTGGTGAGTTCCCAGAAGACAAAAATACTGATCAGGTTATCGGCGAGGACAACCCCCAGCATGGAACCCATAAACAACAAGACCGCTGTAAAAAAACGGGGTAAATAGGCGTGGTTCGCTAAATAGCCACTTCCATAGAGGACAATAAAGGTACCAATACCGGTGATGATCAGGCCAAACATGAGGCTCAGCCCATCGAGATAAAAAGCCAGGTTGACCTCAAACAGATCCATGGACACCCACGTGACCGACTGGGTTATACTGCCACCGGCTGCAATTTCAGGGAAAAAAGAAGCGAGATACAGAAAGCTTGAAAAGGGGACCAATGCAAGTACCCAGCCCGCTTTGTCTTGCAATACCCGGTAAATCCAGGGGGCTATCAGTGCTACAATAAAAATCAGGCCTACAACTGTCAGCATAGGGGCCTCCTGCCGGATGGTACCGGAATATCAGTTGGACATTGTTGCCCTGATAATGTGAATAAACCGTTCATAGTTTTGTTGATTAGTCCAAAATTTTACACCGGATCGGCAGGATTAAGATTTCTCTTTCGTTTCCTGTTGTTGACTGGCCTGAATGCTGGATTCATAATATTCCTTCAATTCATCGATGACCGTTCCTTTCCAGAACGTAATGCCATAGCGATAGGCCGCGCGGCCAATGGCATGAGCGGCAACAGGGGCTGTCATCAGGATAAAGAAAATGGTAGCTATAGCTCTGGATACGATCCCAATTTCGCCATAGGTAAATGCTACTGCCAAAAGAATCATTCCTGCGCCCAGCGTTCCCGCTTTGGTAGACGCGTGCATTCTCATCAGAATGTCCGGCAACCGAAGTACACCAATAGCTGCAATCAATACAAAGAAACCACCGGCCAGTAATAGAACACCTGCAATCACTTCAAACATGGCCGCCCTCACTTTTAGTTTTATTGGAATACTGGATGACATACCGGGCAAAAGCGATGGTGCCTAAAAACGCAATCAACGCCATCACAATGGCTACATCGAGATATACCGGGTGTCCCGAAGAAATGGAATAGGCCGCAATGAAACTAATGACAATAAATGCAATCAAATCCAGCGCCACAACACGATCCGGCAGGGTCGGGCCAACAATTACCCTGACCAGTGAAATCAGAAGTGCAAGGCTGAGGAGGATATATACCCCCAAAATAGCTATAGAAAAAAAGTCCATATGATCTAATGAATTAAATGCGACCTCTTAACACTCAAATTGGGCAATCAGGCCATTTTTACGGGACGTAATATAAGGAAATGCCGTATTTGCTACAAGGAAAGCGACATGGCACGATTCAGGAACCCGTCCTTATTGAAAAAAAAGCAGGTTGAAGCGAATACTTTTACAACGATTAACGTCCGTTTTTTGTTTAATTAGGTAATTAATCCCATCAAATGATTCATTATTTTTGCGCCACCCGTTATAGGCCTTAATAATTTTATGAAACTGCCCTTTTTTATTGCCCGGCGATTTGTTGCGGGAGAAACCCTTCATCAGGCGATACCCGAAGTCCTTGAATTGAACAAGAAAGGGATTAAAGCCACGATGGATCTTTTGGGCGAGAATGTCTCTGACCGCCACCTGGCCGGACAGACGGTTCACGCATACCTTGCATTGATGGACGGGATCCGGGATCATAAGGTGGATTCCACCATTTCTGTCAAATTAACCATGTTGGGGCTGGATATTGACCGTTCTTTTTGCAGAGATAACCTCTTTGAACTTCTGAATAAAGCAAAAGAGAACCGGCAGTTCGTTCGCATTGATATGGAGGGGTCGG
>JASCXY010000113.1 GCA_030012235.1 Balneolaceae bacterium ANBcel3
GACAGAGCCTGACGCTTTAAGGTGAACAAGAGCATTAGGTGCATAAATCAACTGACCGGAACTGCCGGTTGATGCATGTCCTTCAACAACTACATGACTACCTCCTGTGATTATGGAACCAGACACATGAGCATCACCTCTCATATGCACTTCCGCCTGTTTTGCAAAAAGACCCATATTGAACTCTTTATCACCATCAAAATTTAGCCTCGTACTTCTTCCGTCGTAAAGGATTAGATTATTTGCATCTCCTCCATGGTTAATGCTGTTTGAACCTCCTCCTTCACCATTATGGCCCATGGAAAAGTGATCGACATGCATATGTATCGTAGGGCGATCATCTTCACTTCCCAGAAAGTTAAAGTCTAGATGTCCTTCAGTCAGTTTAAAATTATCCATGTAAATGTGGATATCATCGTCTGCTGTAAACGACGCCGGGACATTAACCGCCACGTTTAAGTTACTTAAGATTTCCAGATTTGAAATGTGAAAGTTATTGGACGAGCCACTCGGATTTAGCGTAAAGCTTCCCGGACTGCCGCCACTAAATACTCCTCCATCTCCCACGGTGATTGTCTGATAATTATCAGGAAGGTTATAATCCGGAAATTCAGGCATTTCTAACTCAACATTCTCTTGATGTGCCTCAAGGCCTTCTTCAAACAAATTTGTATAATGATCATCAGGCATATCATCTATGGTTTGGTTTACACCGCCCGTAGGATCTGCCTGATGTCCGCTTCCTACAGAGACCTTGCCTCTGATATGTGCGTCCCATGCCGATACGGTAACCCGGTCGTTCGTACCCAGGTTTCCAATCATCCAGGGTTCATCCGGATGTCCGCCGCCACCAAGTATGATTTCCTCATCACCAAATGCGGCATAGTCGCCGATATCCCAGGGAGGCGGTGGTGGCGGTCCTGTCGGATTGTTAAAAAATTCGCCGTGTACTTCAGCTACATAATTCACACCTTCGAAGATCCCGTTGGAAATAATTCGAAGCGTATAGTAATCATCTACTATTTGAATGGTCTGAACTTCCAGGTCGAATGTGCCGTTGAGCCCCTCCCAGTTTTGATCCGTAAGTACAATATTTTCTCCTTCTGAAGGAAGTTCGTAATCATGCCTGAACGTACCCAATTCGCGTATGGTCGCCATCAGGGCACTTTGAGCAATGTTGTTGGCCTGGTTGTAGCTGTAGGCGTTGGACACACGCGTTTCCGCATCTATCGTTACGTTTTTAAGCGCCATCGTGTAGGTAAATATGAATACGAACAGCGTACCGACTAATACAATTGCGTATTTCCCCATAATGATTTCCTTTTATTAAACCGTTTGCGTTCTTACTATTAAACGAATGCAACGGCGTTCTGTTTTGTAAATTTTGTACTGTTTTCGATGATTGCCACCGCTTATGTTAGCGCGGTACAACCTGACGCTAGATTTCCCTCTTTCATGGGATTATGGTTTCACTCTACCCTAATGTAAAAAATTGCAAACGCCAAGTACAGAAGAAAGTGAATTATAAATAAAATTTAATATATCAGCGGGATTATTATTTGTAAGCCAATGCGTTAAACACAAAACGGCACGGGTACAATCCCGTGCCGTTTTATAGATGATAATCAGAATTGGTGCATTAGTCTTCTTGCGGACGAATGATATCCCGGCTGCCGGAGTGCTCAAGGTGTTGTTCTTCACGGAATTCACGCAGTAACTCCTGTCGTGAACGGTAGATTCCATCCAAACGCTCCTGAAGAGATGGTACCAAATTTACCTCCAGCAAGATCACCAGTTCTTTGACTTCGTATTCTTTCCGCTCATAGCCAAATACATAACGCAAGCCAAAAAACCATTTGGGCAGGTCTTTAAGGATAGGAATACCGGATCGCGTGATATTTTCTTCGGTTTCATACAGGCCGCCAATCACCGTAGACTCCCCACTCAACATAAGCAGGTTGGTCTGTGCTTCCTGTTTGGTCACAATGGTGGTAATGGTCCCGGGTACCGCATCGCTGCGCTCGGCATCCACTTCCATATAAATAAAGGGAACGCCCTCGTGCTGCAGAATGCGCGGCGTCACCTCCAGAATGGTTCCCGCACTGTAGAACCGGTCAATGATGTTCCCGGCATAGGTACGCTCCCGGATGGAGAAGTCCTGCCCTACCTGAATGCGTCCCGTTTCACCGTCCATCACCTTGATGGTGGGCGATGCCAGAATTTCTCCGTAATTATTGTCTTCCAGTGTATTGAACAAGGCATTGATGTCCCATCCCGATCCGCCGACATCGTCTAGATTGAGTTCGATATTAAGATTTTCATCCGATATTCTATTTGCTCCAAAACCGCTGGCGCTGAACCGTTCACCCTCCAGCGCCGACCAGTCAATCCCCAGGGCACGGGAAACACTGCGGTCTACATAGAAAAAGGTGGCTTTGATCTCTACTTCACGGGTATCAAAGGTGATCAGTTCTTCTTCTTCCTCTCTGCGCCGCTCCCGCTCCTCCTCTTCTTCTTCCTCGGCACTTCTGATTTCAAAAAAGCGGTCGTATTCCATCACCACCAGTTCGTTCCGCTGGGCAATTTGTGCCAGGGCATCTCTCCAGTGCAGCCGCTGAATGGAGGTTCCGATCGGCCCGCTGAATCCGGAGCGGTCGATGATCATTTTATTGTCAAATTCTCTGGACAGTTCCTCAATCACTTCAAGGGCCTGTTCAAACGGCACGCGCTGATCCAGCACCACCTGTTCCATCGGGTTGGTGTGCTCCCGAAACGGAAGACGCTCTTGTGCTGCGGCCTGTGTGGCAAACCCCCATACTACCGCCAATAATATCAAACTTCGTATACACTTCTTCATAGTTGCTCCGATTTCTGTTGTTCCCAAATTCCAATTTAATCCATCGATAATATTACCCGGTCCGAAAACCCTCCTCTGTCCAGCACAAATACGGCCCGCCGGTTTCCTGTGTCAATTTGACGCAAACTTCCCAGATACACTTCGTCTCCTACAGTCAGACGGCGCGTACTCCCTCGCTGATCTTCCAGCAGTACAAACCGCGCGGTAATGGCCAGCAGGCGGCTGTTGTCCACATCCACCAGATCTCCTTCCAGAGACGGAATCGGCCGTACGAGCGGATAGAACGGATTGTGGCGGATATTGCCAAACGGATCCGCCAGTACCATGGTTCCGCTGTAATCCAGCTGGTCGCCCCGGTTGTAGTAGGCCTGCAGGTCCATTGTGAAATTCACCCGGCTCAGGCGCTCCAGATCGTCAAAATTATTCAGCCGCAGGGTACGGATATGCACAATGGCGCTGCTGTGCTCTATCCGGTGAATGAAGTTATAGAGGTTCCGGTACAGCCCCTCTCCGTTGATGGTGATGTTAATGATCCCGTACCCGTCATGGATGACCGAATCCCCGACCGTATAGTTCAGGTCGGTAAAAGAGATTCCTTCGTTCAACTCAATCAGGTAATCGTACAACCGTGCCTGACTGTGGTTTTCAAAAAGCTGCTTTGGAAAGTTTTCCCGGACGTGCACCTGCCGGGCATGTTCGGTAATGGCTTCTTCGTATAGTTCCGCAATGTCCAACAATTCCTGCAACTCGCTGCTGGTAGTTTCTACCTGGACTTCGAGTTCCTCGATGGCCGAACTGTACGTCATGTGTACAATAAGCCACCCCAACCCTACAATGAGCAGCAAAGTGACGGCCAGGATGAGTGAGTTTCGTATACTGTGATTCATAGAAAAAAAATTATGCTGCTGTTATTAGTCTAATTCCTGAATATCGATTTCCGGAGTCAGCTCTTCGTCAAAATCGGGAATTTCCGGTGAAAAGCGATCGTCCTGGGTACGAAAATCCCTGACCCTCAGAGAAAAGTTATAGACCCGGTTTCCACGTACTTCCCCTTCGCTGACCCGCAAGATCCGCACATCTTCGTAGACCTGTGAAACCATCGGAATGCGCTGCCGGTAAAGACTTCGGCCTTCCAGCTGCAGGTCGTTCCCGTCCATGGTCAAGGTCGTCAGCCAGGTATTGGGAATTCCGGCCATTTCGTTGTTGAGCCGATCCAGGCGCTGCGACCAGAGCAGGTTTTGCCGGGAAAGAGACTTCATTCGTTCGTTTACTTCTTCCAGCGCCGAACGTTCTGCCATAATATGCTCCACTTCCCGGGCGATAGGCTCCGTTTCGGCAATACGGCTTTGATTCAGTTCTACCATGGTATCCAGGCGCTCATACTCGGTGGCATTTGTTGAGTACCAGTGATTCACCAGCAGCGGCGCAAGAGCAATCAACACCAGAAGGACAATCCCGTGCCAGTCCAGTTTGAAAACCTGCTGGCGCTCCAATACGTGTTCCGGCATCAGCGAAAGGGTCGGCCAGTTCTCTATATTAATACCCGAGGCGGCCTGTGCCGCACCGATCGCGGAGATATACGGCCGAAGGGCTTCCGGATTATCTCTCAAATGCTCCGGCAGCGACATTTTTCTCCGGCTTAACTGGAACTGATCCACGTCCACGTCTTCAAACTGTGCCCGGAAGAACGAACGGGCTTTATCCCCTATCTGAGGTTCGGACAGCAGGATGATGCGATTCAATCCCGGCAGGGTTCCTTTGTCAATTTCAAACAGGAGTTTACTGAAGATGGTCTGAAGCACGTTGGGGGATTTGGCCCCTTCATTGATCATGGGAAGGACATAAAAGATATGCTCCCCGTTCAGAAAGACCAGCCGGCTGGTTCGCTCACCGATACACATGATGCCGGTAACCTCATCGTCCTGCAGGCGGTAATGAGAGCGTACCATCCCTGTCCATAACACTTCATCGGGTACTACATCCTCGATGGCGGACGTGCCTTTATAGGACATATTGGCCAGCTGCACCATATTGGCGAGAGATCCGTTCTCTTCACTGGAAACCAGCCAGCCATCCCCGTCCTGATCGATTTCCCAGGCATACTGATCGGGGTTGATCTGGCGGTTGTGAACCGCGGACAGTTTTTCATTAAAATACTCTTCCCGTTCCTTCTTTTTCATTTTACGGGGTTCAAAGCCTTTCAATGGCTGGAAGAAGGATTTGCCGTGCGGTATGTTCAGACCAACGTGCAGTTTTTTATTTCCAAAACGGGCAAAGTAGTTGGCCAGCGCCTGGTCGTTGGAAAAGGCTCCTCCGGAGGAGTCGGAGTCCACTTCCGTCATCTCAAATTCATCGTCCAGGTCATCGATACTGATGGAACCCAGTTCGGAATCGTCGAAGCCAAACGCATTGGATTCATCCGCGTCCGTACCGCCCGCTTTTCGGCCGCCCGCTTCGGGCAGGTCCAGGGTATCCACACTGACGAGGTCAATCCCCCGTTTTCCCTTTTTAATATGGGCGGTGTAGATACGATTGTTGTCAAGGGCAAGGCCTATGAAATCTTTTCCTTTCAAGAGAATCTCCTTTTTTTATTTCCTACTTGAGCAGTTCTGACATTCGTTTTTTGTTATTCGCAAAATTCAGGGCTTCTTCCTCAGAAATGACACTCTGTTTAACCAGCCGTTTCAGATCCTGTTCCAGGGTATGCATCCCATACTGGCTTCCTTCGGCCAGCATCTGGTATATTTCCCCTACGTTGTTGTTCCTGATGGCGGCTTTGACCGAAGGTGTCGCCAGCATCACTTCCTTGGCAAGCACCCGTTTTCCGTCGAGTGTGGGCACCAGTTTCTGGCTGATTACACAGGTAATCACATCGGCCAGACGCTGCCGCACCCGTTCCTGCTGCACTTCCGGCACTTCCCCGATGATCCGGTCGATGCTTTCGCTGGCCGACGCGGTATGGAGGGTGGAAAACGTTTTATGTCCGGAATCGGTTACTTCCAGCGCGACCATGATGCTCTCATCGTCCCGGAGCTCTCCGATGACGATGATATCCGGATCCTGTCGCATCCCTTGTACAATCCCTTCACGGAAGGTCGGAACATCCCGCCCCACTTCCCGGTGACGGACTATACAGCGAATCGGCTGATGCACCAACTCGATCGGAGAAGAAACGACCAGAATGTGTCCGTCCACCGAGCGGTTGTTGGCGTCAATGATGGTATCCAGCGTGGTGGACTTACCCGTTCCGGTTACCCCGGTTACCAGAGTGAGGCCATACTTCAGATACTTAAAACTGAGTGCGCGGGCAATTTCCGGATGGAGCTCCAGTCCGCGAAACGGCCGGATTTCGGTTTCAATCCGCCGCATATTGAGCGCCAGGTGATCCAGGTCAAAGTAAAGATCGGCCCGGAACCGGCGCTGCTTTCCGTCCGTATCGGTCACTACATAGGAAAAATCCAGGTTTCTGCGATGGAAAAGGACTTCGAGCTGATCTTTGTTCAGCAAATTCAGTAACAGGGCATCGCTTTCGATCATAGAGAGTTCCGGAGAATCCGGAAACGGCTTTTTGTCGCCAAAGATCCGGTACCAGATCCGTCCATGGCATCCCGCACCCCCCAAATCGATGTCGGAAGCCTCTACTTCATCCATCAGCCGGAGGTGATGCTCCAGCACTTCGCGCAGAGTTTCACGCACTTCCAGCGGACTCATCTCCAGTACATCGAGCAGCCACTTTTGGCGTTCTGTACCATGGAGACGGCCGGGAAACCGTGCGATCTTCCGACGGAATTCTTCAAAAATATGTCTTGATTCTTCGTTAATATTCATCTCTTTCTATGTTTACCCACTCTATGTTACCCAAACCGACAACTACCGGTCGTGCAGACGCCGCTATTCTCCGGCTTCTGTTCTTAATTCCATGATCTTCCGCTGCAGCAGCGCATTTTTTTTGTTCATGGCCACGATACGCTTATGCTGAATCTCCAGCAAATTCATGATAAATATTTTAAACAGCCGTTCCGGCCTTCTTCGAAAATAATCCAGGATATGATCGCGCTGAAAACGGATCAGCGCCACATCGGTATTGGCCTTTACCGTGGCAATCCGGGCTCCTCTGCGAAAAAGAAATTCTTCTCCAAAGAAGTCTCCGGCACTTTGCTGCGCCACTTCGAGGTTGTCCTTCCAGATGGACATGAGGCCATCGGCCACCAGCCATCCATCTTCGGTTTCCTCTCCGGTCTCTGAAAGGATAATCTGCCCGGCCTGGTAGGTTTCCAGCTGCCCGGTATCCAGAAAATCGCGAAACTCCTCCGGTGAGAACTTTCGAAATAAGGTAGGTACCTCTTTTACAATAGGCTGTACCCGCTCATGATCTATCAGGCTTGTCATATCACTCACACCATTCTCCATGAAATACATATTCCGGGCTTTTCGGTGTCTGCCCTCCCGGACAAACGGCCGCCTTTGCCGCCCATGTTACCATATACAAAAAAATGAATAAAAAAGAAACCTCCGATCCTGTCCATCCAGGGGTTTTTCAAGGGGTCCGCATTTGCGTCCCGCCGAGACCACTTCGAAATGGATATCCAGGAGCACCACATACTTTTTAATCCTCCAGTGTGGTTGCGATGATCTCATCGATCGTCGTTATTCCGGTTTTGATTCGTTCCCGGCCCGAAGCACGCAAGGTCAGCATTCCGTTCTTTACCGCCTGCTGCCGAATACGGTCTTCGTCGATCTCGGCACCGGATTCAAAAATAATATTCTTAATCTCTTTATCGAAAAAAAGGGCTTCGTGAATGGCGACCCTTCCTTTAAAGCCGTTGTTGCAGCGATCACAGCCCACCGATTCATAAAACGTAGTTTCCGCAATTTCTTCGTCCGTGAATCCCAGGTTTTTGGGCAGTTCGGGATTTATGTCCTCAATGGGCCGCTTGCAGCGCTCGCAGAGCTTTCGAACCAGCCGCTGCGCCATCACCAGGTTGATCGCGTTGGCTATCAGGAACGGCTCCACGCCCATTTTAAACAACCGCGCAACCGCACTCGGGGCATCGTTGGTGTGAAGCGTGGAAAAGGTCAGGTGGCCCGTGTTCGCCAATTTAATCGCAATTTCCGCCGTCAAAAGGTCCCGTATCTCCCCTACCAGTACAATATCGGGGTCGTGCCGCAGAATACCACGCATCGCGTTATCGAAGGTCATGTGCTCCGATATTTTCAGCTGCCGCACCCCTCGAATCAGGTATTCCACCGGTTCTTCTACGGTAAGGACGTTTACCGTGGGATCCACTACGGTGTAGAGCGCAGCTACCAGGGTGGTGGACTTACCACTACCGGTCGGTCCGGTGATAATTACAATGCCGGACGGCTTGTGAATCGCTTTATAAAAATCTTCGTAGGCTTTGTTTTGAAGGCCCAGCTTGTTCAAATCGGTGATCACCTTACGGTCGTCCAGTACCCGGATAACAATGGACTCCAGCTTCCGGTCAAATTCTTCTCCCACAATAGGCAGAATAGAAACCCGGTAGCGGATGTTGCAACCGTCCACCCGCCGCTGAATAAATCCGTCCTGTGAGGAATCGCGCTCAAACCGGTCTATGTTCCGGCTTTTGTCTTTTACCACCGCACAGAGTGCCTCCGGGCGCATGTTTTTTTGGGAGTACCAAAGCTGCAGTTTACCGTCCAGGCGAAAATAGATGTCCGCTTTATTGCCGGCACCGGGAATGATGTGAATATCGCTCACGTCCTTTTTTACCGCTTCGGCAAGCATTCCTTCCACCAGTGAGTTAAGCATGCTCTGGTTGACTTCCGCATCCAGCTCATCCTCGTCAAAGGTATCGGTATCGTCGATGTCGGCTTCTTCGTATTCAAACTCTTCGAGCAGTTCGAGAAACTCGTTCTTTTGTTCGGAAAT
>JASCXY010000114.1 GCA_030012235.1 Balneolaceae bacterium ANBcel3
GGATGATCCAAATAGCGTAAGCGACAGTTCTGTTCTGGTCATTATGGAAGACAGCCGGGGATCCTTATGGGTTGGAACGGAAAACCAGGGGCTGAACCTGTTTGACCGGGAAACGGAAACGTTTATACATATCAAACGAAGCGAACAGAACCTGTACAGCCTGAACTCCAATGCCATCTATTCTCTTTTTGAAAGCGACAACTCCATGCTTTGGATTGGAACCTACAGTGGAGGCGTCAATATTCTTGACCGAACCGAAGACCTGTTTGAGCATTATCGATACCACCCTCATATACCAACCTCCTTGTCAGATAATGTGGTCACCTCTTTTACCGAAACCCCGGATGGAACCATATGGATTGGAACCGACGGGGGTGGCTTGAACATCTTTGACCGGGAAACCAAAACCTTCTCTGTCATGCATCACGACCATTATAACCCCCAGTCTATCCCAAGTGATGTAATCATGTATTTAACTAACGACGGCAAAGAGTCCGTCTGGATTGCCACTTATAGAAGTGGTTTCAGCCGATTTAACTATGTTACAGGTGAATTTGAACATTATCCTCACGATTCCACAGATCCATCCACTCCCGAACACGATGAAATATTTACTCTTTATACGGATCCCATTAATGAAAAGATACTGTGGGTGGGTACCAACGGTGGTGGGATTTACCGATATAATTTAAACGATGGATCGTATATCAATTACAGAAACGACCCATTAGATCCCACCAGCCTGGATCAGCAAGATATCCGCGCTTTTCACCGGGATCGCCACGGCACCTTGCGCATTGGCAATTACGGAGGCTCCATTGTTGAGTTTAATGATGAAACAGAAACCTTCACGATGCATTACTTGCAAGATGGAGTTTTCTTTACCAATGTGATTCAGGACATTTTTGAATCCAAAAACGATGAACTATGGCTCGCCAGCTGGGGAAGCGGATTGATCCGGTTTGACCGCGATACCGGAAACTTCAAAACCTATACCGATCGTGACGGACTGCCCAGTAACTTTGTCCATAGTATCCTGGAGGACGAGCATGGTTTTTTGTGGCTGAGCTCCAATAACGGCATTAGCCGATTTGATCCGAAAACAGAAACCGTGCTCAATTTTGGAATCGAAGACGGAGTGCAAAGCCGTGAGTTTTTTCCTGGATCCTCTTTGCTTGACTCCCGGGGCTATATGTATTTTGGAGGCATCAATGGTTTTAACCGATTCCATCCCGACAGCCTCAGTTTTGAAAAAAGACACTTTCCGGTCGTTTTTACAGACTTTTTGATTTACAATGAATCGGTTCCCATCAGTACCGAAGATTCTCCGCTGGACAAACATATTCGCCTGACAGATAAAATCGTCTTGTCTTACCAGGCCTCGGTACTTACGTTTAATTACGCCTCTTTAAATTACGATCTGAATGCCGAAACACAATACGCTTACAAACTGGAGGGATTTGAAAATTACTGGAACTATGTCGGGGACCGCAGATCGGCAACCTATACCAACCTGCGACCGGGAGAATACCGCCTTCGGGTCAGAACCACGGATGGCGATGAACTGGTTGAAGACTACGAGGCGTCCATAGTATTGATTATTACCCCTCCCTTTTGGCAGACCACCTGGTTTTATCTGACAGCGGGACTCTATCTCTTTATTGTTATCGGTCTCTTTTACTGGTTCAGAGTTTACAACATCGCCAGGCAAAACAAGCTTTTGGAAGAAGAGGTCCGAAAACAAACCAGGACACTTCATGAAAAGAACCAAACACTGGAAAAAACCCTCGATGAACTGAACCGAACCAAAGATCAACTGGTAGAAAAAGCGCACAAGGCCGGTATGGCCGATATTGCAACCAATGTGCTCCATGACGTTGGAAACATTTTAAACAGTGTCAACGTCTCTGCTTCTGTGCTTAACAAAACCATTGACAAGTCGAGATTGATCAACCTTCAGAATGCCAATGCCTTGCTGAGGGAGCATATTTCGGACATCGAAGATTTTGTTCTGAATAACCCTAAAGGCAAAGTGCTGTTGGAGTATTATCTTGAGCTGGATAAACCTCTGGCTAACGAGTACCAGACTCTCAAAGATCAGATTAAGCGGCTCACCGATAAAATCAACCTCATCATTGATGTTGTTTCTGCTCAGCAGAGTTTCTCTACAGCAAAACGGATTGTGGAGCGCCTTTCCATCGACCAGATTATTGATGACACCCTGTCGTTGCGTTCAAACAGTTTCAGCCGGCACGAGATAACGATCGAAAGAGAGTACCAGGCCGTTGAACCTGTCAATGTCGAGAAGATCAAGCTTATTCATGTACTAATCAACGTGCTCAAAAACGCCGTAGATGCCATCAAAATTCAGGAACCGGAAGACCGTCGTGTGAAGATTAAACTGTATCAGGACGATACGCACGTATTTATCGCCATATCGGATACCGGAAACGGTTTTGATCAAGGCCAACTATCGCTTCTTTTTAAGCACGGGTATACGACCAAAGAGAAAGGAATGGGCTTTGGGTTGCACAGTTGTGCCAATTACATGAAAGAAATGAAAGGCGATATTACGGCTAATAGCGAAGGGATCGGCAAAGGTGCTGAATTCATCCTGAGCCTTCCGAGATAATCACGCCATATCCTTATTAGTTCTTATCGCAATCGCAACTCATGCGATTTTGAAAACGTCCTGTTAGCTCTTGAGAACTACTTCGCGCATCTGCTCTGATAAGGTTTTGCAGCTGCCTACTTTATCCACATCATTGCAAAAGAAGACTTCTTCTTCCTCCAAAACATCTGAGCGACTACAGTTCATTGCTTCAAAATCTATTTTGGCAATACGTTCGTCATGCTGACTGCAGTACTCGGCCATTTCCATGACGGTCAGATCATGGGGGGATTTGTCGGATGCAGGTCCATTGTACTTCTTGTAACAATAAAATAAATATTGATGCAACGCCCTCCGGGCGTAAAAGCAAGCGGAATATAGAACCACATCCGTTGATGGTCGGTACATTTCTTTTTGAGACCGCTCGTAATCTACTTCTGCCTGGCTCAGAATCTGTTGAAGATCATATCGGACCCCAATTTCTTCACCGATTTTCTTGCTTTCTTGTTTCATAATTTGTCCTGATCATGGAATGATATACTATGTACATGGAAATAAAACTTTTTATGGGGAAAAGTCCAGTATTTCTTTGCATATAGGCCAATTTGGACAAATTCTAAACACCTGACTTTGTAGATGGTACCGCTCATAAAAAAGCAGAAATTTGGAGAAACCGGAGGGGTGTTGCTGCCTGTTTTTTCGCCTTGATTCCCAGGCAGTCTTACAGATGGACAAACTCTCTATATGGAAGCGACCAGCTACTTCTTCGTATACCCCATTAAACAGACTCTGATTATCGTGTTCCGGCTAATTTATTCTCTCGAGGACGATCACATCGGCGTCCATGTCTTCATCCAAAATTTCCAAAGATCCGCCAGCGTTAACTTGTCCGACAACCCTTTTTCCATCCTGCATTCGCAAGGCCGAAAAAGAGAGCAAATCCTCATTCGATACGGCCATATTATAGATATCATACTGGCCGGGAGGTAACAGAGGAACAGGGGTATTGGTTTGTGCATCGACTTTAAGCAACGTCGGACGGTTTGCTTCGTCGGTACCTGAAAGA
Organism: Balneolaceae bacterium ANBcel3; assembly: GCA_030012235.1. Lineage (GTDB taxonomy): Bacteria > Bacteroidota > Rhodothermia > Balneolales > Natronogracilivirgulaceae > JASCXY01. The sequence goes on from JASCXY010000114.1 coordinate 3,678, forward strand.
TAGTAATATCTATCAGAGGCTACGGCGTGTTGTATAGTGGCCATATTCAACCCTTGCACCCTTTTGGGGATATTTTGAGGATTGTTTACTTCAAAGACTTCACCGACAGGGCCCGCTGTATTGACAATGTACACCTTTTCCAGCAGGTTAAGCACGAACACAGCGTCTGTCATAAACCAAATATCCAATGCCTGTCCATAGTCTTCGGGGATTAGTTCGCGATTCCTGACCTCTAACCTTCGGATTTGATTGACCCCATGTTGTATATAAGTAAGCCCATAAAATTCACGGTCACTTCCAAGCCAAAAATCTGACGTATTAACGGGAGTATTTACCAACCCTCCTTCTGCAAATATAACACGGGGCGAAGTACTAATTCCATCATACAGGACATCTCCGTTTCTGTTTACAAGAAAAAAGCCAACATCTTCCTGGGCGGGTGAAATGGCCTGAGCCGTTAACTGAGCCGGGTTATTAAGGTTTATTCTTAGCACAAAATGATTCCATGCATCGTCACCGAGATAGTCTGCACTTCGATAATAGGCATTATTCCGGTCATCGGTGTGCACTCTTGGCCAGTTAAGGTGGCCGCCAGATCCCTTCATTGGAAATCCAACATCCATCAAAGTAAATGCGGCTCCGTCGCTTTTACGTACAAGGTACCCTGTAGTTCCGTATCCAAAGATAATAATCAGGTACTCTTCGTTTACGTTAAAAACTCCGGTGGGGTAAAGCGTATAGCTGACTTCGTTTCCATCTTCATCAAGGTAGGAAACTTCCTCAATGTACCCTTCATCGGTTATTTTAAACAACGTCGTTCTTTCGGACTGGCCGGATACGGACATTCGATCTGCATCAGAGTTGTGTTTTTGCATATCGTTTGAGGCAATAAAGAGGGTGCCTGCATTTGTAAGATCCAACTTATGCAACTCTTTATTTTTTTTATCCGTTACACTACACGCACCTACCAATAGTAACGCAACAAAAACATGGGTAAATGAATATTTTTTCATGAGAAAAAGCTTGGTAAGTGGAAGACCATCTTTTTTAAAAAATAGCAAAAAACCGATTACAATCCATTGCGTTTCTTTCATTGCTTCTGATCTGTACCCTGTATGACACCTTCCCGGATGGCTAACCAGACCAGGGAGCGAACAATATTCTTAAAAACGTTGACGCTTCGATGATCCTGTCGTTTCTTTTCGATTCCGGACTATAAACCAAATAGAACAACAGCGTCACGTGCCCAGGACAGCAAAGGAGAAAACCATATTCCAAACACAAAGACTGGAATGAGCAGCATGATTACGACGGCCATCACGCCACGGCTGGTTTCAATCGGCTTCATCGAATCAGGAGGTTCTGAAAGAAACATATTTTTTACAACCCGGATATAGTAGAAGAGCGAGATTACCGTAGAAAAGCCTGCAACAACGACCAGCCATATCCATCCTGCATGAATAACCGCACCAAAAATGAATATTTTGGCAATAAAACCGGCTGTTGGAGGGAATCCGGCGAGAGCTACCAGGAAAATGGCCATACTAACACCAAGAAACGGGGACGATCGGCCAAGCCCTTGATAATCAGAGATTCGCTCCGTGTGTAATCGATCGGATATGATCATGGCAATAAAAAAGGCGCCCATATTCATTACTAAATAGATGGCTAAATATACCATCATGGCTGCCATTCCTTCGTCATTCAATAAAACCAACCCCATCAAAATGAAACCGGCGTGAGAGATACTGGAATAGGCCAGCAGTCTCTTAATATTATCCTGCCACAACGCCATAAGGTTGGCTCCCACCATCGTAAGAGTGGCCAGTATTGCAACAATAATGTTCCAGGGGATAACTGCAATAATTCCTTCATAACCAGCAAAATCCGTAATTCCGCCATCCACAAATGAAATACGGAAGAAACGCATTAAAAGAGCAAAACCTGCGATTTTTGAGGCTGTTGCCAGGAAGGTAGTAATCGGTGTGGGGGCGCCCTCATAAACATCCGGTGCCCAAAAATGAAATGGCAAAACCGTGATTTTGTAGCTGAATCCGACAAGAATCATCATCACCGAGAGATAGAGAACCGCATCATGTCCTACACTGGACTGAAGGGCATCCCTGATGCCATAGATGTCCGTGGATCCTGTAATTCCAATCAGGAGCGTAAGTCCGTAGAGTAAAAATCCGGAGGAAACAGACCCATAAATGATATACTTCATGGATGCTTCTGCGGATTTTCTCAAATTCTTCGTAAACCCGGACAACACATAAGAGCTGATACTGGTCAACTCAAAAGCGAGATACATCATCAACACATTGGTAGCACCGGCCATCAGGAACATCCCCAGAAGCACACCGGTTAAAAGCATATAATATTCACCTATCCGGCGGCCATTTTGCTCCAGTTCTTTACTTACAACAGAGAACAGAACGATAAACAATCCGGCGATGGTAAGTAACCCCTTAAAAAACACAGAAAAGGGGTCTACTGCGATCATATCGCTAAAAATGGATTCGTTTAAACCGCATTGGCGCAGTACAAATACTCCTGTTACAAGAAGTCCGGCGAATACCACCCAGGCTACCATCCTGTTACGCTCTTTAAGAACAAGGTCGGCAAGTACGGCCGCAACCAGCGTCAATGTCAAAGTTATTTCCGGTAAAAACAGGAAAATACTATCTATAATATGCTCAGCCATTCGTTTGTTTCAGTTAACAATCTCTGTTTTAAACTTCTTTCTGCAACGGAACAACCATATCCGATGCATCCAGCTTTTTATTCTGAATCCGAAGTATGAAACCGGAAAACCAGGCGGTGGCTCCGGATATACCACCGCCCTTCAAATCTGTTTTTGTTTACTTGCCGGCCAATCCTACAAATTCAACCAGGGTACTGATCGACGTATTCATCAGTTCAATAGCCGGGCCCGGGTATACTCCAAGGAAAATCACGATAAGAAGCAGAGGTACAAACATAACCAGCTCTCGTCCTGTCAGATCAGCGAGAGAATTATGCTCCTCTTTTCCTTCACCGAGGAAAACGCGTTGAATGGTCCACAGAACATAAGCGGCAGTCAGTACAATACCGATTACAGAAATGATGGTGATCCAGCGGAAAGCATCAAAGGCTCCGAGGAAGGAGAAAAACTCACTCACAAATCCACTCAATCCCGGCAAACCAAGTGAAGCAAACAACGCTACCATAGCAATCCCAGTATACTTGGGCATTTGATTTGCAATTCCGCCAAAATCGTACAGGCCTCTTTTGTGCGTCCTGTCGTACAGAACACCCACCGTGAGGAACAACATGGCTGTAATGGTTCCGTGATTGAACATTTGAAGCACGGCTCCAACGGTACCCTGATTCGTAAGTGAAGCCATCCCAAGCATGACTATTCCCATGTGGCTGATGGAGGAGTAAGCGATAAGCTTTTTAAAATCATCCTGAGCCATCGCACACAAAGCACCGTATATGATGCTGATCATGCCTAAAAATGCCATCAAATACATAAAATAAACCGTTCCGTCCGGCAATATCGGATAGAGTATCCGAAGCATACCATACGTTCCAAGCTTCAGCAGCACTCCTGCCAATATCACACTGATCGGCGTAGGTGCTTCTACGTGAGCATCCGGAAGCCAGGTGTGGAAAGGAAACAGGGGAACCTTAATGGCAAAACTGACAAACAGTGCAACCCATGCAATGTATCTCCAGGTGGTATCCAATCCATAGAAAATGGAGCCTTCCACAAAGTTTGCGGAGTTCATCATATGAAGCAGGTTAAAGGTATGAACCATTTCGCCGGCCTCGTTGGTATAAGCGACACTGAAGTACAAGCCCAGCATCACCAGAAGCATAAGAACCCCTCCAAAGAAGGTATAGATAAAGAATTTGATCGCAGCATATTCCCGTCTGGGTCCACCCCAAATACCAATCAGGAAATACATCGGTAGCAGCATCACTTCCCAGAAAATGAAAAAGAGGAAGAAGTCAAGTGCCACGAAAACCCCCATCATACCGGTGACCAAAAGCAGATAAAGGACAAAATACCCCTTTACCATTTTCTCAATGTTCCAGGAAGAAATCACCCCGATGACACTGATGATGGCCGTAAGCAGTACCATAAGAATACTGAGCCCGTCTATCCCCAGGAAATAGAGAATCTCGATTTTTCCGATCCAGGGCACAGACTCAACAGCAATCCACCGAAATTGTTCAATGAACTGAAAGCTTTGAGGATCATTCACACCGGCAGCGGAGCGATCAAACAGACATGTCACAATGACCGCCAGTACCAGCTGTAGTGCGGTGATGCCCAGAGCCGTCCACCGGATGGCATTCTTGTTATTACCGGGTATAAGCAAAACCAATAGCATTCCGAGAACCGGTAAAAAGACCAGCCAGGTGAGAACGCCAATGCCTAATATATTAAATTCCATACCGTTACGTTTCTATGTTTAATACTGCCAAAAAAAATGATTAACTAAGGACACAAAGGGCCTTCCAGTATTTCTCATCCGGCGGAAGCCAAATAGAGAGGGTACTCAAGCTTTTTGTGCTACATCAAAAAGATCACTATGGTTATTACTAAAAAACCTATTACTGCAAACATCAGATAGGACTGAATTTGCCCGGTTTGTATCGTTCGCAGTCGTTCCCCGGCTTTTCCGGTAACTATTGCGATATAATTGACCAGGCCATCGACAAACAAATGATCAATCCATCCGCTGATTTTGGAAACTCCCCGGGTCACACTTGCGGAACCATTCACAATTCCATCCACTATTCGAAAATCAAACCAGTTTGAAATCCGGGTCAAAGCCAGGGTTCCGTTCACAAACGTCTTTTCATACAATTCATCAAAGTACCATTTGTTCTGTGAAGCC
>JASCXY010000115.1 GCA_030012235.1 Balneolaceae bacterium ANBcel3
ATTCGACGGTATGTAGAGTCTCCTCCTTTGGCATCCCGGCCCGTTCAGTAACATGTTTGAGAAGGGCTCTGAACCGATTTTCCAGTTGATTTCTGATCTGCTCTCCTGAAAGGTATCTCGCTTCTTCAAGTGCACCCTGAAGGCTTTCGGAGGTGGCTTTTCCTGTTGCAAGGATGAACGCAGGATCTTCAGGCGGGGTATGATACCATTCGGGGATGAATGCGCTGTCCACTTCACTGAGTGTGGATTTGGACGTTGAGCACGCCGTTGTCAGAAAGAAGATACATAGAATCAGGTGGACAATGATGAACAGGAAGCGTTTCATATCCGTCGCCTTTTTGTTTGATTTTAGGTATTTAAATGTAAATATCCGTAAAATTGTCTGGTGTAACAAAAACTAATATGGTATCGATGCTGTAAAGAAGATCTCAAATCAGCACATGTACTGGAGGACTGTAGAGGAAAATATGCTCGTATTGAAACAAACGTGAACGTTTAACGTACAGTATTCCGATGGGTTCCACAAACGATGAGATAATACTAACTACAAGAATGTTGATATGACTAAAGCTACGATTTTGAACCGAAAACAAGGATTGTTCTCTATTTTTGTTGCTGTTGTAATGGTCGGAGTGACGTTCGGCTGTTCTCCGGAGCGGCCGCTTGACCGATCTGCTTCAGAAAGCTATGATAAGGTTCCTTTAATTGACAGGAATGTCTTTTTTGGAGATCCGGAAATTGCCGGTGTACAATTGTCGCCGGATGGCGAGTTTACTACGTTTCGCCGGCCCCTGGACGGGGTAATGAATGTATGGATCAAGGATACCGGAGCGGAGTTTGACCAGGCACGGCCATTAACGGCAGATACTCTTCGGCCATTGCGTACATACTTTTGGAGCCATGATTCAAAATATATTTTTTATGTCCAGGATAAGGGAGGGGATGAAAACTTTCATATTTATCGGGTGGATGTGAATGAAGAGCCGGATCCGGATACCAAGGTGCCTCAGGCCGTAAATCTGACTCCGATGGAGGATGTTCGGGCGGTGATCTATTCTCTGCCACGCGCGCATCCGGACCGAATGATCATTGGAATCAATGACCGGGATCCGACGGTACATGATGTCTACTATCTGGATATTGAAAGTGGAGAAAAAAAACTTCTGGTCAAGAATACCGAAGGAATGGCCGGATGGCTGACCGACAGAGAGGGTAATGTACGAGCGGGAATGCGACAGACGGAAGACGGTGGCAGCGAAATGCTCATGATCAGAGAGGAGGGGTTTGAGCAGGTCTACAGTGCCGGTCCCGAAGAGTCCTTTTCCCCGTCCATGTACCATGAAGACGGTACGCACATCTATTTAATTTCCAATACGGGCGACCGGGACAAGTCGGAGTTTTTACTTTTTAATCCGGATACCCGTGAAACGACACTCATAGAGCGAGACCCCAAAGATGAAGTTGATTTTGGAGGAGCTATTTTTTCAGAAATTACCAATGAGCTTCTTGCCACGGTGTATGTAGGTGATAAGCCACGCTATTACTACCATAACGAGGATTTTGAATCTATGATGAACCGAATTCGGGAGGAGGTTCAGTCTGAGGATATTTCCATGGGAAGCCGCACGAACGATGAAAAGCTATGGTTGGTGTACGTGGGCAGCGATGTTGATCCCGGATCGGTTTATATTTATGATGTGGATACCGATGAGCTTCGCTTGTTGTACAGGACAAGGCCCGAATTACCCTCTGAGTATCTGGCAGAGATGACGCCGGTCCGTTATACGGCAAGAGACGGGCTGGAGATACCGGCGTATCTTACTATACCGAAAGGTGTTGAAGCCAGAAATCTGCCCGTTGTCGTAATGCCTCATGGCGGCCCCTGGGCCAGGGACTACTGGGGATATAATCCTGTGGTACAATTTCTTGCCAACAGGGGATATGCCGTCTTTCAAATTAATTTCAGAGGCTCTACCGGTTTTGGTAAAGCGTTTCTGAATGCCGGGAACAAGGAGTGGGGAACCGGAGCCATGCAGCATGACATTACCGATGGGGTAGCCTATCTGATCGATGAAGGCATTGCTGACCCCGAGCTGGTGGCGATTTACGGAGCATCGTACGGTGGATTTGCCACACTGGCCGGCCTGGCTTTTACGCCGGATCTGTATGCGGCAGGTATTTCCATGGTGGGCCCTTCCAATATAATTACACTGCTCAATTCGATTCCGCCGTACTGGGCGCCCATTCGCAAAATGTTCAATACCCGGGTCGGGAACATCGATGATCCGGAGGAATATGCCATGCTTGTAGAACAATCTCCGCTTTTCTCGGCCGAAGAGATCAAGGCACCATTGATGGTTGTTCAGGGAGCCAATGACCCAAGAGTACCTCAAGCCGAGTCGGATCAGATCGTGGTTGCCATGCGTGACCTTGGACGGGACGTGGTCTATCTGGTTGCCGAGGATGAAGGTCATGGTTTTGCAGGCCTGGATAATCGCATGGCTTTTTATTATGCGATGGAAGCCTTTTTTGCCGAGCATTTAGGCGGACGTTATCAGGAAGGGCTGGAAGAAAATATTTCGGAGCGCCTGGCAGATATGACGGTGGATATCCAAACAGTAGAAATCGCTGAAGCTTCTCCCGAACTGGATATGGCTTTGTCTGCGGCATTGCCTGTTTTTGATGCCTCGCAGCTGGATGGGTTTCACGCTGAATACGATGTAGAAATGTCGATTCAGGGTCATCATGTCGAGATGGGGCTGGTTCGTACAGTGGAATTGAAAACGACCGACGATGAAACGTATGTGGCTCTTATTGATCAGATGACGTCACAAATGGGCGCGGTTACCGACGAACTGCTTGTCGACCCCGAGACCTATGCTCCGATCAGCAGAACGTACGATCAGGCCGGAATGGCGCATATTGCCCTTTCGTATGCTCCGGATTCCGTTACCGGAACGCTCACGTTTGGGGTGCAGGAACAAGACGTACATGTATCTCTTGATGCCCCCGTTTTTGCAGACGGGCCTCAGCTTGACCTTTTTGTATCACACATGGTATCCAATGATATCGGCGCTACGTATCTCCGGTATTTTGATTTAACCAATCAGGAAGTCCGGGTTGTGAAGGCCGTTTCCCGGCCGGAAGAGTCGCATGTCAGAGTTGTTTTTGAAGCGCTGGATCAAAAACAAAGCGACCGAACCTACCTGGTGGATGCAGACGGAACCATACTTGAGATTGAGGATGTCCTTCCCCCGGCTGCCGGTGGTGGCCGCATTACCATGACAAGAAAATAGTTTTTCCATCTATCGTATACCGTACCCAAATGGGGTGCGGTATACGTATTTTTTGTGCATGTAAGAGGTGTTTCATGATTGAACTGGAATCGGTGTGTAAAAGTTACCAAAGGGTAAAGGCCGTCGATGCGTTGTCTTTTTCGGTGAAGGAAGGAGAAATATTCGCCTTGCTTGGCCCAAACGGAGCGGGCAAGACGACATGCATCCGGATGATTATGCAAATTATTCAACCGGATGAAGGGCTCATTCGCTTCGACGACCGTATGGTTTATAACGGTAAGGTTAGGCGATCAAGGTTGGGGTATTTACCGGAGGAACGAGGCCTGTATCCGGATACGCCCGTACTGGATACTCTGCTGTATCTGGGAGGGTTGCGCCATTCGGATCAAAAAGGGTTAAAGCAGAATGCATTGGAATGGCTGAAACGGTTCGGACTGCTTGACCGCAGAAAAGATAAAATTTCTACGCTTTCAAAAGGAAACCAGCAAAAGGTGCAATTTATCGCCTCGGTGCTCCACCGCCCCGATTTTGCCGTCCTTGACGAGCCTTTTTCGGGATTTGATCCCATCAACCAGGAAATGATTTCTGATGTGATTCGGGAATTGCGGAACAATGGCACTACGATCTTGTTAAGTGCACATCAGATGCAGCTTGTGGAACGCATCGCCGACCGGATTCTTCTGCTGGATAGCGGGCGAGAACGGGTTTGTGGAACACTGCAGGAAATACGGGCAAAAACCATATCCAACCGAAAGATTTCTGTACGCTTTGAAGAGGAGGTCTCCATCGATAAAATGAAAAACCTGAAGGGAGTTCGGGATTCATCCAATCAGGAAGGAAACTCCTGGGATGTTTATCCGGAAGAGCAATTTGAATTAAATCAGATATTAAAACAGTTGTCCGAACTTGCTCCCATTACGGATGTGAACACTTCGGAAAGCGGACTGCATGAAATATTTCTGCACAGTTTTAATAACAAAAGCAACTGAACCACATTACAAGATTCGTCTATTAGAAAGAGAAGGGTATCGATGAACGCAGTTCAACAGGAACAATCAGAGCCGGGTAAAGCAAGAGCCGTTTTGCAAGTTGCAAAGTGGGAGTTTAACCGGTTTTTCAAGATCAAAAGTATGATTTCCAGTGTGGTCTGGACGTTGGTTTTCATGGTCATCGGAGGAGGCGTCGGCTATTGGCTGGCCGCCAGTTCTGATGAGACGTTTCAGATCGCTGTGGTGGACTACGGTCCGATTCACCAGGATTCTCTTTATCACGAAACGGCTCAGTTTCATAACCGGACAGAGGTTCCGTTTGACTCTCTGCTTGCGAGCCTTCAACAAAGGGAGATTCATGCCGTTCTATCTGTAGATTCACCGGATGAAGCCCGGATATGGACCCAAGGAGAGCCTGGCTGGGTACAGGTGCTCCAGCTCCGTTTGGATGAACTTAGAAGTGACTTTAAGATCCGGCAATATGACCTGACGGAAGAGGCTCATGCAGATATCATTGCGCCCATGGCATTGGAGAGAATCAATACAAGAGAAACGGTAGTGTCCAGAGCAGATAAAGTGCTCGCCGGTGTTGCCATTTCTTTAGTTCTTATGGCGGTTTTTCTTGGGTTTGCTTATCAGTTTACGGCAATCACCGGAGAGAAACAGCAGCGCATTACCGAGCAGATTGTTTCGGCCATCCATCCCCAGGCTTGGATTGACGGGAAAATACTTGGTATTTCAGCGATTGGATTGGCTAATATTCTGGTGTATGGAATATTAGGGCTTTTTGTTTCCATGATGCTGTATCTGGTTTTTGGAACGGTGTTCCCGAATGTTTTGCTCATGATTAATCCGATGCTGCTGATCGTCTTTCTTTCAATGTCTGTTTTGGGTGTATTGATGTGGAACTCTTTTTTGGCAGCCGTTGCGGCAACCATAGATGATCCTAATTCATCGGAACGTAGTGCCCTGATGCTATTGCCGACTCTTCCTGTTCTGTTTGCCTTTTTTGCATTATTCCATCCGGACAGTACGGCCATTTCCATTATGGGCTGGTTTCCGTTAACCTCGTTTGCGGTCATGCCGGCGAGGATGGTGCTCACGGAGGTTGCTGTATGGGAGGTACTGGTAGCCTTAATATTATTGGTGGCTGTCGTTTGGTTATTCCGCAGGCTGGCGGGACGTATTTTTGCTTTTTCCATGATGATTCATGGAAAAGAGCCAGGTATGAAGGAAATGGTTCATTGGTTTAAGAGAGCAGAGTAAGCATTCGTCCGTGAACTCGTACCATTTATCCTGAAAAAACGGGTTTCCATCCTGCATGTTTTTATAAAAAGGGATTGTATGGCGTATCCTTGATTCAGGGAACGACCCGGCGACAAAACTTTGTCGCCGCTTTATTGTGAATCAACGATACTAAATTGTTATGAAACGTATTGCACTCCTGTTGCTGATAATTGGTTTGAGGGCCTTGTTGCCCGTGTTGTCCTATGGGCAACATCAGCTTGAAGTTGAAATTATTAATCTCAGAAACGATACAGGGGAAGTCCTCCTGGAAGTACTGAATCCAGATCAAGAATTGATCATACAAAAAGAAGGTGTGATTGAAAACGGAAACTCAACGCTTTTTATTGAAGGCCTCGATGAAGGAGTATATGCCGTACGATATTTCCACGACGAAAACTCCAATAAGAAACTGGACACCAATGTCATGGGCATTCCAAAAGAAGGGTATGGTTTCTCCAATAATGCATACAGCGCATTTGGACCCAAAGGCTTCGAAGAGTGGCTTTTTCCGGTACAGTCGGATACCACAATTACACTCATTACAACCTATTAACCTGAACTCTTTTAGATATACAAAAGTGAAACTTAAAAACCGAGCTCTTTTTCTCTCTATGAAACCTTGTGTACTCTTATTTCTTTTTCTTGCTATTTGGTTTGTTCAGATGTCTGTTGCTTCGGATACGGGTGGGGCCCATCGCTCTTTAAGTTTGGAAGAACTGGAAGCCTCTGACCGAAGAGGTACATTGGTTGGATCCGTGGAAGACCGGCAAACAGCAGAACCTTTGACTGGTGTTCATATTGTTCTGCAAAACGGCAAAATAGAAGATGGCGAGGATGACTCCGCAGAACGATCTGAAGAATCTTTCATGGGAGTTGCCAGCGGAATAGACGGACGTTTTACTTTGGAAGGTATTCCGGCCGGTATTTATGTGGTCAAAGTGACTTCTTTGGGATACGAGACGGCATTATTTACCGACGTTGTTATTCGTCCGGCGAGAGAGACCAGATTAACTATCCGGCTTAATGAAACCATCTACGAAGGGAATGAGCTGGTGGTTCGCTCCGGCTTTTTTCAACGAAGAGACGATCAGCCGGTAAGTTATACGACCTTTAATCCGGAAGAGATCCGTCGTGCGCCGGGAGGTGGACAGGAGGTGGCACGAATGATTGAGCTTCTTCCATCGGTGGCCTCGGATGGAGAAATGAGCCAGGATCTGATGGTGCGGGGAGGCAGTCCCATTGAAAATGTCTTTATCATCGACAACATACCGATGCCGGGCATTCAGCATTTTCGTATGCAAAACGGCCGTTCCAACGGTCCCATTGGTATAATCAACACCGATCTGGTATCCGAAATTGAGTTTCAAAGCGGGGGTTTTGGAGCCATGTACGGCAACGGCATGAGTTCGGTTACGAACATTCGATACCGGGAAGGAACCCGGTCCGGCTTCAATGGAGATGTTATGATGAGCATGGCCGGTTTTGGGGGTACGGTTGAGCATGGACTATCAGACGGACGCGGAAGTGTGTTTGTCTCAGGACGCAGGAGCTATCTCGATTTATTGGCTGAGGCGATTAATGCAGGCGGTGCACCCCGCTATTCCGATATTCAGGCTAAAATGGTTTATGACATCCATCCGGCTCATCAGATCACGTTTCTTAACATTGCCGGGTCGGGAACCTTCAGCTCGGATGAAGACGATGCCCTGGACTCAGGAGTGGATGAGACCTACCATGTCAGAATGGATCAGAATACTACGGGGATCAATCTGCGGACACTGTGGAGCCGAAACTTGTTTTCAAACACCTCCGTCTCGTGGTCGGTCAGCCGGGAAGAAAGTGATATTTTTGACATGGTTCGGGAAGACTATTCCCATAAAATGGAGTATACCCAGCATATGTTTACAGTGAGAAATGTATCCAGCTGGCAGGTATCACAGGGGGTGCGGATACAATTCGGGACGGACTTGAAATATGAATCCGGACAGTATGACTATTATTCGTCTCCCACGCTTTCACTATCCGGAAGAGATATTCCGGAAGTCAGACGTGATTTGACGCTCTCCGGATTTCTTGGAAGCGGATTTATAAGTGCAGGAATCCGGCCGGTACAACGGGCACACATCAACGTGGGCCTTCGGGCAGACTATACCGGATATAACGAAGATCTTGATCTATCTCCCAGGGTATCTATGCGCTATCAGCTGACCTCGCGCTGGGCTTTAAGTGGTGCCTGGGGAGTATTTCGTCAACAGAATAACCGGTACCTGATGTCTCAGAGCGAGTCGAATCAAAAACTGGTGAATCCAAAAGCCATACACTATGTAGCAGGAATTGAGTACCTGCTTACCCCGGAAACGCTGGTTTCTCTGGAAGTCTTTGAAAAAAGGTATCGGAATATGCCACAGCTACCCGCTGGTACTGAAAACGGGTATCCCGGATGGGTATTCGACAATACCTATGGTTATTTCGTTGATTTGGAGAGCGATGGAATCGGATGGGCACGCGGGATTGAATTTTTCCTGCAGAAGAAACTTGCGAGAGGGTTTTATGGTGCTATTTCCGCTTCAGGATTCAGAACCAGATACAGAGACTTCCAGGGAGCGTGGCATGACCGGAAGTATGATATCCAATATATGTTTGCGGTAAACGGAGGATACAGGCCAAACAACCGAAGAGAAGTTAGTGCCCGTTGGTCGTATCAGGGAGGAAACCCTTACACTCCGTTTGATGTGGAGGCAAGCATCATGGCGGGTTCAGGGCTGTATGACATGACTCATTTCAATGATTCGCGAACCAGGGCTTTTCATGCCCTTTACGTTCGATATGACCGGCGTTTTTTCTATTCCAGAACAAACCTTGTGACCTTCATTGAGCTTTGGAACGCCTATAACCGTCAAAATGAATTCAGATACTACTGGAGCACGGTCGATCAGGAAACGAAAGTAACAAACCAGTTTAGCATCATTCCTGTGGGCGGAGTCCGCTTTGAATTCT
>JASCXY010000116.1 GCA_030012235.1 Balneolaceae bacterium ANBcel3
GTAATATCTACGAGGTTACCAATACTATACAGCAATTGCCCCTGATCATCAAAAAATGCCTTAGCATCCAGCATAACATTTTTTTCCTGCTTATTACGACGGTTTTTGATAGTGATAAAACAGTTTTCAATTCTTCCCTTTTCAGAGAGATCCTCCTTCATTTTATCCAGGCAACCGGTATCATCCCGATCAATAACATCGCACATTTTCTTCTTGCCGACTAGCTCGTAATACTCCATACCGATGATAGACAAAGCAGTGCTGTTTATATCGGTCACCACCATTTCTGCATCACACGTATAATACCCCACCGGTGCCTCACGAAACAGATGCTCAAAGCGCCGGTTGCTATCCACCAGCCTTCTGAACAAGGCTTTTTCATGATGAATATCTCTGATCGTTAAAAGAAAACTGTTCAAATGCTCAAATTGACGCTTATCCTGTCCAATAATTAAATACCAGCGCCATTCCTTCTTTTTATAATGAATTCGAATTTCCCGGCGAATGGCTTGCTGCGGATCGTCTATCCAGTGATTTTGAATTTCCTCCAATACTCCGGCGTTATCCGGATGCAATAACTTTTCCAGATCTTTTATATGTTCAAGATCGTCCGGTTCAACGCCTAATATCTCATTTACAAGCTCATTTCGATATATAAAACGTCCATGGTCATCTACCTGGACAATGACCTGAAGCGCATGCCCTAAAAGGGTTTTATACTGTTCAAAGGTCTTTCTGAATTCCTTCCTCAACGTGTTGAGATAATGCGAATACATTCTAATTAAAAAAAACAATAAAAGGCCGGTCATGACCACATAAAACCAGCCTTTTACCGTCTGAAACCGGGCATACAGTTCCGGGTCTGTCACATAGTATTCGAGAAGCCGATCTGAAAACAGAATCCATAATCCACCCACCAATACATAAACAAGGGTTATACCTACCGGGCCGGATTTAAAAAAAAAGGAGCGTAGGCTTTTGCTCATAGGCATGACAGATGAAAACAACCGGTTCATAGCAGGATAGACAAAACTACCAAAGGCATAGGAGCGCCGCTGCATTCTCTCCCTGCATCATGATTACATTATGCGCCCTTAGAAGTAAATAAGGGAATACCTCGCTATGAATCAAGTACCTATCACCGTCTAACAAGGATTGTCTTTTATTTTTTTTGCTGGATTCTCTTACCTTGTACTTCAACATCCGGAAGTATGAACGACGCCCTTTATTGCATGGTTTAACTATCAGCACGGGTGATCGTAACCCGGTTTGCTTTTTCTTAACTCTTTACTCTTTTATTATTCATGAACATACACGAGTATCAGGCAAAAGAATTGCTACAAAAGCACAACGTTCCCATTCAACAGGGAATCCCTGTTTTTTCTATTGAAGAGGCCCGAAAAGCAGCCAGCCAGCTGGAGCAAGACGGAGCGTCCCTGTTTATCGTTAAAGCACAAATTCATGCCGGAGGAAGAGGAAAAGGAAAAACCATAAAAAGTGGGGTCAAAGGTGTCGTGTTGGCGCATTCGGTTGAGGAAGTCACCAAAACGGCCGAAGCACTTTTGGGCGACACCCTGGTTACCATTCAAACCGGCCCGGCAGGTAAAAAGATCGAACGCCTGTATGTTACCAAAGGAGTTGATATTGAAAAAGAGTTCTATGCCGGAATTACGCTGGATCGAACCCGAAATCAAAACGTATTTATGGTTTCCACAGAAGGGGGGGTAGAAATTGAAAAAGTAGCTGCCGAAACACCGGAAAAAATAGTCAAAGAATGGATTGAACCCGGTATGACGCTACATCCACATCAGGCCCGAAGGCTCGCTTTCGCTCTGGGTCTATCCGGGGATGTGTATAAGAAAGCTGTTCAGTTTATTCAGTCCCTTTATCAGGCATTTGAAGCCTCCGATGCCACGATTGTTGAAATTAATCCGGCTGTGGTTACAAAAGACGGCCAGTTTCTGGCGCTGGATGCAAAAATGAACTTTGATGACAACGCCCTGTATCGTCAAAAAGATATTGCGGCACTCCGGGATGAAACGGAAGAAGATCCGCTTGAGCTGGAAGCCGGAAAGTACGGCCTCAATTATATTAAATTGGACGGAAATGTCGGATGTATGGTGAACGGAGCCGGGCTGGCTATGGCTACCATGGACATCATCAAACTGGCCGGTGGGGAACCTGCAAATTTCCTGGATGTTGGAGGTGGAGCCAATGTCGATACCGTTCGAAACGGTTTTCGGATTATTCTGCAGGACCCAAATGTTAAAGCGATCCTTATTAACATCTTTGGCGGGATTGTCCGTTGCGACCGGGTAGCAAATGGAATTATTGAAGCCGTAAAAGATCCTGAAATTTTGAAAAAACTGGATAAGACTCCTATCATTGTCCGTCTTCAGGGAACCAATGCGGAAGAAGGCAAAGCTCTGATCGACCAAAGCGGGCTGGACGTCATCTCCGCCGTACTCTTAAAAGAAGCGGCCGAGGAGGTTAATAAAGCTCTCAGCTCCTGACTACCATTAGTATGACCTCATTAAAATTATTCCGTAAGCAGTGGATCATTTCTAAAACTCCCGATCTGCCTGAAAAACACCATCTGGATTCTTTCCAAACATTCTCTTTGGGGAATAGCCTCTTTTTACATCACGACCGTGATCTGACAATACAGGAGTTCAAACAAAATAAGAACGAAAAATGGCTGGTACTTGGTGTAACAATTTCCACTCCTGATGAAGATGATGATGTTTATCACTTGTTAGGCCGATATGTTGTCATACGATTCCCCTGGCTAAGTCTTGACGCAATCGGTTCTATGGGTGTTTTCTATGCTACAGAAGAATCTGATATTATTTGTGGATCGAGCAACTCGTTATTATCTCATGTTACAAGAAAGCCCCTTTCCGGACGATCACTTAAAAACGAACTTATGAATTGGGATCCCTTACCTATGTCAAGGGTCTCGGGTTTCTCAAAAATGTTTGTTGATCAGGAGCTGAACCTTATAAATACTTCAACACGAGTTGTCCCCAGAAAACGAAATTATATTAATCAAACCATTGACCTTTCCAAAAAACTGGCGGATGAAATTCTAAAGACCGCTTGCTTATATAAAGACATAAAAAGACCTATTTATTTACCGCTAACTGCAGGACACGATTCTCGAACGATTTTTGCAGCCTTTATAAAAGCAGAAGTCCCTTTTAAAACCTATACGTTTATATTAGAAAACGAAGATACTCGCCTGGATGCAAAAATTGCGTCCCGTCTATCTGAAGCTTTTGGAATTGAACATAATATTATTAAGGCAGGTCCATTTAACGAAGACAATCACAAAATCTATCAACAACATTCTGGTGGATATGGTGGAGACCAGGGGATTACGTATGCTACATTTAATTACTATAGACACATCCCGGATAACGCACTGCTTGTCCACGGCTCTTGTTTCGAAGCCGGACAACATATTTATGCTGAAAGATTCAAAGGAATAGAATTTAAAGACCCGAAAAAAACAGCACAAAATATCGCCAGGATCTTTTCCATTAGCGGAAACAGGGAAATAAACGCTCTTTCCGACTGGCTTCAACACCGATCATTACATTCTACTGGCTTATCTGATATTGCCACCTCATTTTATTTGGATCAAAAATGTTGCGGTTGGAACGCAGAAAACCGACAAGAGGAAGACCTATTTGCATTTGACTGGGTTATCTTTGCTAATACATGGCGCTTGATAGATATTATGATTTCTACACCGTACAACCCAAAAAGAACCACTACATTCCAAGAAAGAGCCATGGACATCCTGGTTCCAGGTATTTCAACCATTCAACCGATAAATCCAAGAATGACTCTGCCTCACCTTATTCGCAGTTTGCTAACAAACCCAAATACCCGTTTTCGAGCCCGAAGAAAAATTACAATGACGCTTAAAAAACTATTTAAACAATAGTCTGCCTCTTCATCACACTAAGGTAATAGTCTTCGTATTTCTCAATGATCTTGTTGAGTTCGAATTCTTCTGCTCTTTTTCGGGCATTTTCGGACAGTTTCTTATGCAACTTGTCATCGCTCAAAATGGAAACAGCATAATCGCCCATGGCTTCCACATCTCCGAGCCCGCACAGATAGCCGCTCTCTCCATGGATATTGAGTTCGGGAAGGCCACCGATATCGGAACTTATGACCGGAACTCCACAACTCATGGCTTCCAGTGCTGCCAAACCAAAGGTCTCTGAAGCCGAAGGAATCAAAAACAGATCCGCAATCGATAATATATCTTCGATCATCTCCTGCTTTCCAAGAAAACGAACTTTATCACAGATCTTAAGTTCGCGGCAACGGGTCTCCACTTTCGGCCGATCCGGCCCGTCTCCTACCAACAGCAGATGTGCCCGCACTCCTTTATCCAAAACCCGATGAAAAATCTCCACCGTATCGCTGACCCGTTTAACTTCCCTGAAATTACTCACGTGTACCAGCACTTTTTCTCCATTTGGACAGAGCGCTTTCTTGAAGTGATTTTTCTTTTTTCGTTTAAAGCGATCCAGATCAATAAAATTCGGAATCACCTCGATTTCTTTTGTTATCTCAAACTTTCGATAGGTCTCTTCTTTCAGATATTCAGATACCGCCGTAACACCATCACTTTTGTTGATAGAAAAGGTCACCACCGGCGTGTAACTCGGATCACTTCCAACAATCGTAATATCGGTTCCATGCAAGGTTGTAATCACCGGAATTCCGTTTCCGTTTTCACCAAGGATCTGTTTGGCCAGATAGGCCGATGTTGCATGTGGAATGGCATAGTGAACATGCAGTAAATCCAGTTTCTGATACTTAATGATGTCCACAAGATGACTGGCGAGTGCCAAATCGTATGGAGGGTATTCAAACAGCGGATAGGCAGAGAAAGTCACTTCATGAAACGATATATTCTCATGAAATTCATTCAGTCGAAGCGGCCGGGCATAGCTTATAAAATGAACATTGTGACCTCTTGCGGCCAATCCTTTACCCAGTTCCGTGGCCACAACACCACTTCCGCCATAGGTGGGGTATAAAACAATCCCTATATTCATATATATTCAATAATGATCTTTTATCTGATTACTAAAAGGTACGCATATTCGTATGATTTTGCTTAAGAATGAGCCTGAAAAAAGTACTTCCGAAAGATGCCACCCACCCGTGTAACCGGTTTCCTGAATACTGCGTTCCACCCTGCTCAAAGACTTAAACTATCTCGTCCGGGCTTTTTATCTTGCATGTTCAAACCATATGCCCTGCATACTCTAAAGGAGGGGCGTTTCGTTATATACGTCAGAATCTACCCTTCCCTGCTCTATGATAGCCGCAGATATACTTTTTCGGGAACCAACGGGTGTTAAACCTCTGAAAATTGTATATTATCAGGGATAAAAACGAATTTTTCACTATAGAAAGCAGCAAGCAATGGCAGGACATTCCAAATGGGCTAATATTAAACGAAAGAAGGCGGGAGTTGATGCAGCCCGATCCAAAGTATTCACCCGTATCATCCGGGAACTAACCATCGCTGCCCGGCTTGGTGGCGGAGATCCGGCCGGCAATCCCCGCCTGAGCCTGGCCATCGATAATGCCAAATCCAATAATATGCCCAAGGATAATATCGAACGGGCTATTAAGAAGGGTACCGGAGAGCTGGATGACGGACAGCGCCTCGAAGAGGTCACCTATGAAGGATACGGGCCCGGAGGGGTCGCCTATTTTGTGGAAGCTACCACCGACAACCCAAACCGGACAGTGGGTGAAGTCCGCCATATTTTTTCACGCTTTGGAGGTAACATGGGTACCAGCGGTTCTGTAGCCTATCTGTTTGATCAAAAAGGCAGCATAACCGTTCCTGCAGAGGGGGTGGATAAAGATGAATTAATGCTTGAAGCCATCGACGCGGGTGCGGAAGATATTATCGACGACGACCCGGATCTGCTGGAAGTATCCACTAAAAGGGAGGATTTGTATGCCGTCAGAAATCATCTTGAAAGCAAAGGATACACCATTCAAAACGCAGAATTGCAGTGGGTTCCAAAAACAGAAGTAAAGCTGGATGAAAAGGCCGCCATTTCCAATTTCAAACTGATGAATATGCTGGAAGAAAACGACGATGTCGGACAGGTTTCCAATAATATTCAAATGGATGAGGAAACCATCTCCATAGCAGAGTCCATGTAAAACGGTGCGCGTTACCTACACACCGGAACGCTGATTATGAAATACTTCATCGCCCTTTTATTCATTATTTTCGTTTTAACCAACGATAATAACCGTGCGTATCAGGCCAACAGGGCTTTCGAAGAAAGAGACTATGCCCGCGCTGAAGAGCTATACCGGCAAATCCTGAACAACGACCCTCAAAATGCGGAGGTTTTGTTTAATTTGGGAAATACGCTTGCTGCCCAAGGTGAACTGGAAGCTTCTATGCAGGTTTTTGAACAATTCAAGGAGCAGGCGTCTTTACCTGAAAAACAAGCTCTTGCGGATTACAATATTGGATTCATTCATGAACGAATGGGGAATGAAAGAGAGGCTCTGAATTCTTTCCGGCAGGCCTTGACCCATAACCCGGACGATGAGGATGCCAAGTTTAATTATGAATTGCTTCGACGCCGGCTTCAGGAACCACCGGAAGATGACGAAGAGGATCCCGATGAAGAGGATCAGGAAGAAGAGTCTCACCAGGATGCCGAGGGTGACGCCCCTCCGGAAGAAGATGCAGAAGGAGATGATCCGGCTGACGCAGATCAGGATTCATCTTCTGAGCCGGATCAGGAGCAACAGCAAGAACCCTCAGAAATATCCCGGGAACAATTGCGCCACGCCGAGGATATTATGAATGCCCTGGAACATATTGAAAAAGAGCTCATTAAAGATTTTCAAAAACGGCAAATGGATCCGGTTCGCCCTCATGAAAAGGACTGGTAATGGCTAACCGTATTAAGCTGATGAATAACCATGTATCTTAAATCAACATTCATATATGTGCTTTCTTTTTTAGGCCTGAGCCTTTTTTTGTTTTCTTTTTCAGAAAAAGAGGTCCTTGCCAGGGATATTCAGGTTATTGCTTCGGTTCCCTCCGGTTCGGTTTTTGCCGGTGAACGCTTCACCCTCAATGTTGATATCAATACAAACGAACCCCGTGATATTTCTGAACCAACATTGCCGGATCTGCGGGGGATGCGTTATTTATCCACATCACCCAATCTTAGTACCAGCTATACCATGGTCAACCAAACCGCCCGAATGACCTACCGGTATAGTTTTACGATCGAGGCGCTGGAAACGGGAACATTTCAAATTCCCCCCTTTCAGGTTGATGTAGATGGACGTGAATATGCCACACGCCCGATCACTGTCGTGATAAATTCATTACACGACCGCAGTCAACCGTCCTTTTCCAGATACAGAGACAGGCCTCCCATTTTTTTAGAGCTGGAATTGAGCGAGAACGAACCTGTACGAGGCCAGCAAGTCATCGCAGAGATTGTACTTTACTTTCAAAACTCTATGGAAGTCAGCAGTTTTCAGGTCAGCCAAAGCTGGCAAACGGAGGGCTTCTGGAGAGAAGACCTGAATGACCGCCAGACCCGGCAGGCTACTTCCATCGTCCTGAATGGCAGGCCTTACAGAAGAGCCGTTCTGGCAAGATATGCCTTGTTTCCTACTCGCAGTGGTGAGTTAACCATTCCACCGTTTTCTATCCGGACGACCGTACGCCAAAGTGGTCAGTATCGGAATCATACTGATCCTTTTTTTGATGGATTCGGACAGCGGAGAAACATTAACCTGGAGACTACGGAACTCCCTGTCACCATATTACCCCTCCCACAGGCTCCGCTGGAGGGGCAGCTTATCAGCGCAATGGGACAGTTTACGGTCGAACGTTCTTTAAGCAGAAACCAGGTGGTTCTTGGTGAGGCTATCGACGTAATTACTGAGATCCAGGGAGCCGGGAATCTGGGGCTGATCACGCGGCCTTCCTATGATTATCCGGATGTGTTTGATACCCACAGGCCCAGGGAAACCATCGACCGTGATCCCAATGTGCCGCGAATGGCCGGAACCAAACAATTTCGTGATGTGCTTATTGCCCGATCGGTCGGAAAGTTTGTAGTACCGGAATCGATCATCCTGGTTTTTAATGACCAAAAGCGTGCGTATGAAAAACACATTCTTCCGGAGCTGTCCCTGGAAGTAGTCCGTGACCCAAATGCACGAATTACGCTTGCTCAAAACGACCAGTTCAGAATTGTTCCTGTAAAGGGGGCTGTACGTTGGGAGCCTGCTGCTCAGCCGGACTCCTCTCTTTGGGGTACATGGTGGTTGTGGGTTATGGTATTACTGCCTGCAGTGGCTATTGCATCTGCTCACCGATTGTACAAATACCGACAAAAGCTTTTAAATGATGAGCTTTTTGAACGTTATGAGCATGCTTATGATAATGCTAAAG
>JASCXY010000117.1 GCA_030012235.1 Balneolaceae bacterium ANBcel3
GGCTCTACTTCTGATTTCACCAAAGCTGTCATCAATAACCTTGGGCGCCCCTGATCACAGAGTCAGAATGGTTGCTTCTCTTGTTTCTGTGTCAAAGATGGCTACTGTTGGTTGACTTTCAAACCCATGCGCCGAGCCGGGGTTCAGTACACGGGTTTTGCCCCGGACCTCATTGACCACCTGATGTGTATGGCCTGTAATTACCAGATCGTATGTACCGCATGCAACCAAGGCATCCCGTATCGCAGGCTGAGTCCCATGATATAACGCAACCCGGACCCCCTCTATCTCTGTTTCAAAAAATTCATTATGAAGAGAAAGGCCGTTCTCCCTGAACTTTTCTGCTAAACGAAAATGATCGCCGTCGTTGTTTCCAAAGACCGCATCCATCCGGTATCCTTTAAAAAGAGGAATTGTAAACGGACTGCAAAAATCTCCCGCATGAAAAAGATGCTGGACATCCTGGCTTCTGAATAGCGAAACCGCCCTGGTAATGTTTTTCACATGATCGTGAGTATCTGATAATACACCTATTTTCATTGTTCATTTCTTTCGGGTACGTATTGACTGCTTTTAAAACATACTCTTAGCAACCGGACATATCTATCATCCGGTATTGAGCATATAAGGATCGGTTAATACTTGCCTCCAGCTCATAATGATCGGCTTTACGGACGACGTAGCCGCAAAAGGTATCGTATTCAAGCCGTTTTCCTTTTCTGCGGTCTTGTGCCGTTGATGTCAAAAAGGCGCCAAGCGACTCTGAGGCATCGATGATGTCTTCTCCTTCCTCATCCGATATCCGGACCCCTCCGGCACCCGCGATAGCCTGAATTTCATAGAATATCTGCCAGGCAATGGTATAGGCCTCTTCCTCTTTAAAGATATAGTCGGTAGTCACACCGGAAATGCCGGTCATCATATTGAAAACACAATTCCAGATAAATTTTTTCCAGGCTTCTTTACGAATGTCTTCCGGAATAATCGCTTTCAATCCGGCATTTTCGCATATTTTCTGCAGTTGAAGAATACGGTTGGACAACACTCCATTTTCTTCACCAAAATAAAGCGCTCCCTGCCCACGATACTCAATCACTCCGGGAGAGGTAACTTCGGTACCTATTTTACAGAATCCACGGATAACATTCCGGCTCCCAAAAGCCTTCGACAAGATTTCGTAGTTCTCCATTCCGTTTTGCAATGAAAGAAAACAGGTATCTTTGCTTATCACCGGTTTAAGTTGTTCAATGGCCTCTTCGGTGTGATGGGATTTAACCGCAAGAATAACCAGGTCCGGCACCATTTCCATTAGTGCTGGATCCTTGTATACCGACAGAGGATCCACTGTGCGTTCTTCTTTGCCGGTAATGCGCAAACCCGTTTTTTTCATGGCATCGTATTGTGCTCCTCGCGCAATAAAAGCAACTTCAGGACCATCGGAATCGGCAAGATACGCTCCATAGTAGCCTCCGACAGCACCGCTTCCCATAATGAGAATCTGTTCCATATCCTTCGTTTTTAACGGAAGTATTACTATTATCTTTGTTGTGGGGAACCCTTTTGCATACATTTTGCTTTGTTGAAAATAACATCCTTATCGGGCAATACCAACGAACAAGCACAACAATCTCATGGCTAACGTTACCTTCTCTTCAGTAAAAGCAGTTTCTTTCGCCTTTCTGTTTACATTGGTTCTTTTTCAACCATCCACCTCGTACGGCGCTATCCTATCGACGGATGATGCCATCGAATCCATACTGGAACGCGCCCGGCTTCTTTTTTCAGAGATGGAAGACGAAAAGGCTCTTGAAGCATATCAGTCTATTTTGGAACATGATCCGGAACATTTCGAAGCTCTCTGGCATGTGGTAATCCTTCATACTTCCATTGGTTTTCGCCAATCTTCCAGCCGTGATCAAGAAGCTCATTACGAGCAGGCCTATGACCTGGCCGGAGAATTTATCGAGCTCTATCCGGATAGTGCCGGAACACACTTTGTCTATGCCGCTGCCGCCGGCCGAAAAGCTCAAAGCTCCGGAGCAAGGGAACGGGTGCGCATGTCCACGGAAATCCGCAAGCATGCAGAAAAAGCGGTGGAACTTGACCCGGAGTATTCCCGCGCATGGAATGTATTGGGTAACTGGCACCACCGCGCAGCCAACTTGTCTCGCCTTGAGCGCTTCGCTGCAAATGCCCTGTTTGGCGGAGCGCCGGAAGGTGCAAGCAACGATGCCGCCCGAGATTCGTTTGCCCGGGCCATCGAAATCGACCCCCATGTGATCCTATATTACCACGACAAGGCCGACTTCTACCTCACCATTGGTGAAGAAGAAGAGGCCCGCCGGATTATTCTCAAGGGTCTGGAACTTGAATCCATTGCCAGTGATGATGAGCTCTGGAAATCCAACATGAGAGAAATGCTGGATGATTTATAGCGCTATTCCTATTTATTCGCCAAAACGGTTTCGTATTTCGCCACACATAAGCATCGTCTCCGGGAGGTAGGGGTTTCGTATGCCAGACTCCCTGCTTAGCCAGTGTCCACCTTCATCATCAAAGGCCATGGGGCAATATTGATGGTATACGACACCATCTGCACCAAATAACTTTACTGCGCGAATCAGTTCATCCGACAATGCCCGGAAGGCATTACGTGCTTCTTCCAGCTCACCCGCATTCACTATCCTTCCTGCTTGTTCATGAAGCTCTGTGAAACTCATCATCCAGGATTCGTGTCCTGAGCCCGGCAGCCCATGCTCGCCTATCGACTCCAGCCTGCTACGAAACTCCGCGAATTCTTCCTGTGCTCCGTCAAGATCCGAGTCCACCAAAGCGTCTTTACCCCGGGAATAGGCATCTATCGCCGTTGTAAACTGAGACCTAAACTCCCCGGGCACATCGTCAAACGGATCTTCATGTCCATCCATCTCATGGGCAGACGAGTCTTCGTGTCTGTCATGATCATCACGTTCACCATGATCATGCACAGGAACTGCTCCTGTCCCCGGTTCTCTGTTCATCATGCTAAAACGATCCGCCAGCTGGAATTCACTGTCGATGCGGAAAGCGCCGTTGAATACAACCTCTTCTCCCTCTTCCAGGCCATCCTCAATAACATAGAAATCACCGGCTCGCGGTCCCAGTGTTACTTCCCGCACCCTGAAGGTTGGTACGTCAGCATCAAAATCACGAACATATACCAAAGAACGTGGACCGGTCCAGAGTACGGAAGTCACCGGTACCATTAGTTTTGGCCCGGACATCTGTGCACGAAGTGTTCCGGTGGCCAGCATGTCCGGTTTCAGGAGCCCGCCAGCATTGTCAATGTCTGCACGAATACCCGCTGTACGGCGTTGTGGATGTACCACAGGATCAATGAAATGGACGACAGCATGTCGGTCACCGGCCATAGAGCCATTGCCACTTTTATGGTTCGAAAACGTTTCTCCCCGCAGTTTAAAATGGATGGAATCCCCTACTGAAACCCAATTCAAATCCTCTTCATAGGCTTCTAGCACCAGCCAGAGACGGCTCAAATCGGCCACTTCGAACATTACTGTCCCCTCAGATACATACTGCTGATCCGTCACATTTCGTTGTAGAACCACCCCATCGACGGGTGCAAGAATCTCCAGTTCTCGTTGCACCTCGCCTTGCTCTACAAGATCATCGATCTGCCTGTCACTAAAACCCCAAAGCTCGAACTTCGTACGGGCTGATTCATACAATCGCGGGTTTCGCTCCTTTTGTCGCGCAGATTCTAACAGTTCTCGTTGAGCCGTAAGCAACTCGGGTGAGTAAATAGTAGCCATAGGTTCGCCTTTTCGGATCGGTGCACCTGTAAAATTGACCTTGGTCGTAATAATTCGGCCGGGGAAATACGCCGTAACACGCGTGATACGGCGCTCATCCACTCGCAGGCGTCCGGGTAAATGCAATTCACGAAACGGCACATCGCGAATCACCGGCGTCGTCTGAACATTTGCCAGCTGTATCGCCGACTCGGTCATCACCATCGTATAATCGTCCTCGCGCTCCTCTGAAGCCGCAGGGATCAGATCCATTCCGCAGATCGGGCAGGAACCGGGGCCATCTTGCCGCACCGACGGGTGCATCGAGCAGGTCCATACTTCATTTTCGGAGGCACTTTCTCCGGAATGGTCATGGTTGTGCACCGAATCTGACGGCTCATGGGTATCATGGCTGCCAGACCCGCTTCCGGAAAAAAGCAGCCCGCCTAAAAGAATTCCTGCGATCAGAATTCCAATGGCTATAGCCATTTGTTTTTTGTCTATGTTCATCTTTTTAAGTCCTTTTAGTTTCATAATGTCAGAATGAAATCACATGACAGCTTACAGTCATACACGGGTACCCGTTGGGGGATGTCATGTTCTGTTCACGATGTTTACTGTTTGGTTGTCAATAATCTATGTTGGTTTCAGCGGGACCTGCAATTAGGCTCTCCAGGAGGATTGCGGCCTGATTCTGTTCTACTATTGCCTCCACTCGTTCCAATTCGAGATCAAGCAGCTCACGCTGCACGCCAAGAACTTCATCAAAACGGACGGTTCCGGTGGCATAGCCTTCACGCAGAATATCCAGTGCCTGACTGGCACGGGGAATGAGCTCATCCTGTAACAGCCGGAGCATACGCTCAGAATCACGCCATGCCTCTAACACCTCTTCCAGCTCCGTAATGAACCGGTTTTCGGTAGTCTCGCGGCTATATGCGAGCGACTCCAGATCCCGGGCAGCCTGCTCCCTGCGAGCACGGTACTGCGAGCGATAGATGGGCAGGCGTATCGTCGCCATACCGATGAAACCCTCTTTCATGTCTGAGCTCATTGCCATCGGTCCAAAATCACGGCCCATCACCTCCAGGCCAATCCCGAACTGCGGACGGCCGGCCAAACGAGCCTGAACCTCATCCTCCCGAACCATCTGCCGGCGAGCGTCCAGTTCGTTAAACTCGGGACGGGCAGACAACATTTGTTCTCGAAGCATTGCTTCTTCCGCCGGCAACGGACGAACCACCAGGTTCGACGGTAACGTCACATCCATTTCGGAGTCTCTGTTCAAATAGCTGTTGAAGCGAGCTATGAGTGGCTTTTTCCGATCCTCTAACGAGGAAATACGTGTTCGTATGCGCTCCTTCTCCATCTGGATACGCAGCAAATCCGCCTGTCCGGCGCGGGCGCCTTCATATCGAATCTGCACTTGCCGCTCCAGATCACCGACCAGTTCCAGAGTTTCCTCTGCGATATCAATGGCCAGTGCAATGCCTGATAGATCCAGCCAAATCGATTGAACTTCACGCCAGAGTGCCAACTGGCGACTGTTCATCTGATACCGAGTAACCTCAGCAGATGCCCGCATCCGATCCTTTTGTGAGGATAGTGTTCCGAACCACGGAAACATTTGCATCGCTGAAATGGAAAATCGTCCGGTCACACTACCGGCATCCATCGGATTCAAATCAAAGGCGATACCCAGTTCCGGATCGGGCAATACACCTGTCTGCCGTACCATCTGTTGTTCAGAGCGATAACGACTTTTCAGCTCGCCCAGCTCCGGATTTTGTTCCAGTAAATAGAGAAGATAGTCGTCTAATTCAGGGTAGGGATTAGAAACCAGGAGTTTACCCGGTGTTCTGTTCGCTTCCCTTTCCGGATATGTCGTGATGGAGGAATGGGATCCGGACGTTATATCTGAACCTGCGGAATACTGTGCTAATGCCTCCGTTGGTATACTGCTCATGGCAGCTGTAGTAGCCAACAGCAACGTCATTACCAGACCATGCCTTAGTGACAAACCCCATACCGGCCAACTTTCCTTCAACGCACCGGAAGCGGTCCAATTGAACATGAAATCAACGTTCATTTTTTCGGGATTAAAGTTTGGGAAAACATTTCTCTTTATCATGATGGAGACCTCCTGGATGCTCGTTTCAGTTCAGCTTCTTTCCAGACGGTGTAAAGCATAGGTGTCAACAATAGGCTGATAAGCAAGGTAAACATGCCTCCAAACGCCGGTATAGCCATCGGTATCATTATTTCGGCGCCTTTTCCAGTGGAGGAAAGGATCGGCAGCAACGCCAGCATGGTGGTACCGGTGGTCATAAGACAGGGGCGTACACGGCGCTGAGCCGCATCCAGCACGGTCTTATAGATGGATTCCCGATCGGAGGGCCGGTTTTTATCAAATCGCTGCTGAAGGTAGGTACTCATGATCACCCCGTCGTCCACGGCAATACCGAAAAGTGCAAGAAAGCCTACCCACACCGCCACACTCAAGTTGACGGTTCTCATCTGCAGAAACTCTCGCAGCTCCATTCCAAAAATGCTGAAATCGAGGAACCATCCCTGTCCATAGAGCCAGAGCATCACAAAGCCACCTGCCCAAACCAGGGCGATGCTGGTGAAAATAATGGCCGTGACAGGTACCGATCGAAACTGAAAGTAGATTAACATAAAAATGATAAGAAGTGTAATGGGCAGAATGATCGCCAGGCGCTCGGCGGCACGCTGTTGGTGACGAAATTCGCCTTCGAAGACATACCGAATACCGTCCGGGACGGCCAGTTCCCCTTCTCTGATCTTCTGGTCGAAATGCTCACGAACCCGGTCGACCACATCTACCGGTGACTCCCCGGCCATACGATCAAAGGTCACATAGGCGTTTTTAAACGTATTTTCACTGCGAATGTTCATCGGGCCGGTAGCAAAACGAAATTCTGCTAACTGTCCGAGCGGGATTTGACTTCCACCTGATGCCGGAACCAGTACGCGGGCCATTGCTTCAGGGTGGTCGCGGTACTCACGGGCGTATCGCACGCGCATCGGATAGCGCTCGCGGCCTTCTACCGTTGTGCTGACCACCTCTCCGCCAATAGCGGTACTGATAACCTGCTGTACGTCACGTATGGTTAGCCCGTGCCGGGCGATGGCACGTCGGTCGATATCAATCTCTATATACGGCTTGCCGACTACACGGTCAGCGAACACGGATGCGGGTCGAACTCCTTCCACCTCGCGGATTTCCCGCTCCAGATCCAATGCAAAGCCCTCTATCGTTTCCAGATCCGGGCCGCTTATGCGAACACCCATATTGGCGCGCATTCCTGTCTGCAGCATCACAAGACGGGTTTCGATGGGGTGCAGTTTTGGGGCGGATGTAACCCCGGGAAGATCCGACGCATGAAGAACCTCGGTCCAAATGTCATCGGTACTCTGGATCTCGTCCCGCCATTGCCGGTAAAATCGTCCGCGCCGGTCTGGTATCAGTTGTCCATCGCCATCACGTACAAACTCACCGTTCTCGGTGCGAAAACGAATCCGGCGTCCGCGCTCGTCGGTCTTGTACTCGCTTTTGTAGATAATGACCGTCTCAAACATGGAAAGCGGAGCCGGATCCAGCGCCGATTCCACCCTGCCAATCTTGCCAACCACTTCTTCCACCTCGGGAATGGATGCAATGCGCATGTCCATTTCGAACATTATCTGCCGGGCCTCTTCCGTGCCGGCGTGCGGCATCGTAGTCGGCATCAGCAAAAAAGAGCCCTCATCGAGTTTGGGCATGAACTCACGGCCCAGGCCCGGAAAACGATCCTCCAGTAAGTTCCAAAACCGGGTTTCTTCCACCTCCCATCCCAAATTTGACAAGCTGGCAGAAAGAGGCGAAAAAGCCGTGCCAAATCCTCTCCATCCCAGATAACCAAATAGAAGAATTAACAGTGGGAGTATCAGAAATATGATCTTATGATGCAGCACCCATTCCAAAATAGAACGGTACCAGTGCATGTATAACTTAAACAGTCCGAAGAGAACGATGCCGGTAAGAACGAGAAAAAAGAAGCTGAGTGTTACGGGGTTTTGTGCCCCAAGCGGCAGCCAGTTGCCGGCAAGCAGCCATGCTACGCCAAGAACCACAATCAGATTACCGATCCATGGTGACCATTCCACGTACGTCGGTCCATAGCGTTTCACATAGTTTGCCCCCTTCGCTTTATCGGGATATTCACCGGCATGTACCGCAACCAATGCCAACAGGTTATTGAACCCGAGGACGATTATTGCAAGGCCGGCCCAGGCCATCCAGCCAAAGGCTACCCAGAATCCAAAAACAAGTAAAACGACATTCCAGAAGAACCGCCAACTGCGTCGGCCGATTTTCTGTGAAAACAATGTATGGGCAAGAGCCGGGAGGATGGTCAGTACTATCACCAATGCGGCCAGAAGAATAAATGTCTTGGTAAATGCAAGTGGACCAAAAAGGCGGCCTTCCTGTGCTTCAAGCATGAATACAGGCAGAAAGCTGACAATAGTGGTTGTCAGGGCTGTGACAACAGC
>JASCXY010000118.1 GCA_030012235.1 Balneolaceae bacterium ANBcel3
AAACAACTTTTATGCAATTGTTTATATTACAAACCTGTAACAACCTGGATTTTTAACCTCCAATTATATCTCATGCTTCCTAACGGACCAAAGACTCCGGCCGTACTGTCTGTATCCTCCTTAACCGAAGAGATTAAGTTTCTTCTGGAAGATGAATTCCAGGCCGTTTCTGTCCGCGGTGAAATCAGTCAGCCTAAAACCTCCGGAAACGGCCATGTATATTTCACTCTGAAAGACAACCGTGCACAATTACCCTGCGTTGTATGGTCCTCTCTCCGCAGCCGGTTACCTGTTGAGCTGAAACATGGTGATGAAATCATTGCAACAGGATCCATTCAGCTGTATGCTCCACACGGACGCTATCAGTTGATTGTAAACTCGGTTCAGCCTGCCGGTGAAGGAGCTCTTCAAATCGCTTTTGAACGTCTGAAAAGAAAACTGGAAAACGAAGGCCTGTTTGATCCCGCTCACAAAAAACCATTGCCAACATATCCTGAAACGATAGGCGTAATTACATCCGCAGGCGGTGCGGCCTTTCATGATATAAAAGATACGATTGCAAAACGTTTCCCCATGTGCACTATAAAGCTATGGCATGCTTCCGTTCAAGGTTCACAGGCCGTCCCGGAAATTGTAGCCGGAATCCGGCACTTTATTGAAAGCAGAGATATTGACCTGCTTATCGTCGGCCGGGGGGGCGGATCTCTTGAAGACTTGTGGGCTTTTAACGAAGAAGCTGTTGCACGAGCCATTTTTGAAGCTCCTTTTCCTGTTATCAGTGCCGTTGGACATGAAACTGATTTCAGCATTTCCGATTTTACGGCCGATGTACGTGCCGCAACTCCCACTCAGGCCGCTCTATTAGCGGTACCGGATGCATCCGATCTTCGTTTTCGGCTGGATGAAAGCTCTATGAAAGCTGAGCGACTGATAAGAGAACGTCTTACACGTCATAAAGAAACCGTCACCCGTTTTCTGGATAATTATGTTCTTTACCGTGTCAAAGAGCGAATACAAAGGTACCGGGAAACGATTCACTGGAACATGGATAGCATGAAACGGCATCTCTCATCACACCTTAGAAACACCAGAGAAAAGGTTGGCCGGGCCGGAGACCGCTTACCTGTTTATTTTCAAAAACAGCTCTTTACGAAAAAAAATCATCTTGCACAGCTCCAGCTTCGATTGGAGAAAGTGAATCCCAAAGCCCCGCTTGAAAAAGGTTTTACACGAATTCTGCAAAATGGTGAATGGATCCGGAAAGGCGCTGCCTTCGACCAGGAAAAGGCTTTCGGAATTGAATGGATCGACAGAAAAGTTTCAAAAAGCTAAAAGAAGCCTTTTTACAGGATGGTAAGTTTGACCGTTTCTATCCGGGAAAGTTTCGCTTTGCTGATGATAAACTTGTGATTCCCTATAATAACTTCCTCGTTGACTTTAGGAATGCGCCCGATTTCATTG
The DNA here is from genome assembly GCA_030012235.1 of Balneolaceae bacterium ANBcel3. Classification (GTDB taxonomy): domain Bacteria; phylum Bacteroidota; class Rhodothermia; order Balneolales; family Natronogracilivirgulaceae; genus JASCXY01. The sequence goes on from JASCXY010000118.1 coordinate 1,462, forward strand.
ATGATATATCCGGCAACGGTTTCAAAGTTATGGTTTCGTTCCGGCCAGTTATGGGACGGATATTTTTCAGCAAGATCCTGGAGCGGAACATCACCGCTCAAGATGAACGTATTGGATGAAATCTTTTTAATTCCAATTTCCTCCATATCGTATTCATCCTGAATATCACCGACGACCTCCTCCAGTAAATCCTCCGTGGTAATCAGACCTGCAGTTCCGCCATATTCATCTATAACAATAGCCAGAGAGATGTTCTGCTTCTGAAAGTCTGACAAAAGATCTTTTGATTTCTGGCTGGATGGAATATGCTTCACCGGACGAATAATCTCAGACAGTTTTTTGGGTTTTATAAAAAGGTCATAGGCAAATACCACCCCGATGACATTATCTATGCTACCATCATAAACCGGAAGCTTGGACAAGCCGGAAGACACAAACTTTTGAAGTGCTTCCTGCAGACTGGCATCTTTATCCACCGCAACAATTTCTGTTCTCGGAATCATGGATTCACGCACTCTCTTGTTGGGAAGTTTCAATACATTGGTCAAAATTTCAGAGTCATCGCGGTCGATTTCGGAACTTTCACTATCTGCCAGTTCACTTACAAGCATTTCAATATCCTGGCGTCGGTAGACTTGCTCTGAAGTTTCTGAATTACTGATAAATAAACGGATAAGGTGGCCTGCTACACCATTTGTAATACGTATAAAGGGAAGAAATAAGAAATAAAGCCCTTTGTATATGATGGCAAAATGATAAATCAGGGCTTCGGAGTTCAGTCTAAAAACAACTTTGGGGATAATTTCACCAAAAACCATAATTACAATAGAAGCAATCACGGTTTGTATCAGAAGAATCATAAAATCCGACGGAGGAACGGAAAAAATATGCTCATATGCCATCGATACAGGCTGAATCAGAAAAATGGCCATCAGGGTGGCATACAAAATATTGACAATATTATTGCCGATAAGTGTGGTAGAAAGAAATGCTTCCGGATCTCTCAGAAAAAGGAAGATACTTTTAGATCGCAGGGTTTTTTTCCGGGCCCGTATTTCAAGTTTCAGGCGGTTTGCTGAAACATATCCTATTTCAGAACCGGCAAAAAATGCACTCAGTAAAATAGTTCCTGCAATCAGAAGCCACTCGTTCATAAAGCAACTCCTGCATCTGTGGATGCTTCCTGCGATGATGAATTTGTATCCAAAATCAAAACCGTATTAATGTTCTACAATACACAAAGATAGCAATTTATTTATTCTTAAACCCAGGTTTTCTCTTTTCAATAAAAGCCCTTGCTCCTTCTTTGTAATCATCCGTACCACAAACGATGCCAAACAACCGGGCTTCTTCATGAAACCCGTGCGCCCGGTTGGGGAATGCAGAATGTACGGCCTGAATAGCCCGTTTTATGGCTACCGGCCCTTTTATCAAAATTTTGTTCATCCATTTCAGGGATTCTTCAACCGCTTTGCCATCTTCTACCACCCGATTAACAAGGCCGATATCCAGAGCCTTCTGTGCGTCAATAGGCGAACCGTCCAGAATCAACTCCAGAGCCCGCCCTTTTCCAATCATACGAGGTAATCTTTGTGTACCTCCATAGGCAGGAATCATTCCCAACCCCAGTTCAGGAAACCCAAAAGAGGCACTACGCCCGGCAACTCGCAGATGACACGCCATAGCCAGTTCACATCCGCCCCCTAAAGCATAACCTTCAACAGCCGCAATAACCGGTTTACCGGTCATTTCAATCATTGAAAAAATGCCCTGGCCTTTTTGTGAAGCCCGTTCCCCGCTTTTCAATTTGTATTCAGACATTTCATGAATATCGGCTCCTGCTGCAAATGAGGTAGTCCCTTTTCCGGTAATAATGATACCACTAACCTTCTCGTTGTCCTGCAAATCAAGAAAAGTATCTCTAAGGGCATCCAGGACACCGTCATTCAACGCATTGTGCTTCTCAGGCCTGTCAATGGAAACAACGAGTGTTTTATCTTCAAGCGAGGTATTGATAAAGTCCATGAAGTTACCGTTTCCAACGGGTGTTGTTTTTGGAAACCGGCCTGACATCCCGGAACTGTGATGGGGATCGTTAAAACGGGTTTACGAAACGTCCTCTGTAGTTTTCAGACCCGTCCGGTGTTCCATATTCTTAAGTATAGTATACGTTGGCGGAAGTTCATCTTCAATATCTTTTATAATATCGGCCGTTTCATCCAGTTCGGTCATTAACTGATCAAGGTGAGTTCCCAGCTCATCCGGATGTGCCATGGTTATGGACTTTTCATAGGCATAGTCCACCGCATCCTCTATCGTTTGCTGCTGGGAAATACAAATCAAGGCGCGTTCTTCGGAATGCTTCTGTTTCTGAAGCCTTTTTTCAAGAATTTCCAGCCGGCGGTTTTTAACTTCCAGCAGCCGCGAAGACCGAATTCCTTCCATCTCTTTCTTTAGTGCTTTTATCTCAATCTCAATCGACCCCGGTGTCGCATGATAGATATAGTCTTCGTATCGCTGCTGAATTACCAGATGCTTGAGATAGTCAGAAAGCAGATGGTTTACGCGATGCATTAAATGCTGCGTCAAAGGACGGGTGGACTCCGGAAGGCGATAAAAATTTTCTTTTAAACGGTCTCTTACCTTACAAAGGCCAAGAAATCGTCTTTGCTGATCCATGGATAACTCATTAAACATTTTTTTATCGTTATCCGGGGGGATATCATCCTGGTAGATATTTCGCTGAATGTATTTGCGAAACCAGGAACTTCCGGGCACAGTACCCATATAGAGCAACTCCAGTCCCAGCCCGGTAGAAACAATCACTGCCATGGCCCATTGGGATCCGGAAAACATCAGGGCAAGCACACTTACCGTCAACAAAAAACCAATATTAAGCGGGTGAAGTAATGCTTCCCTGAAATAATTCACAGAAGGATTTCTGTCATGCATGATGATTCTGATTTAATTGGCTTTTGGTATGAGAAATAATTCCCGGCTCTAATTCTTCGATAAATATTTCTTTCGAAGGATCATTTCCGGCGGTGATGGCTTTTGGAGGATTCATTTCCTTCTTAAACCGACTCACGAGTTCTGCCGCACGAATCTTCTCTGCGTCAAACTCCAGTTCAAGGGCGTTGCTGTCTACGCTGTCAAGAGCCATTTCCATTCTGGCTTCATTCCGGGCCGTTTCCTCTTTGATCCGGGAAATCATCTCGTCGTGAGTGGCATCCAGCCCTCCGACTTCAAATTGTTCGAGCGTATCTGCAACACGTGCCTGCCAGGCCGAACGTTCGCTCTCCCGCATCGCTTCTCTGGCTTCACGAATTTTGCGGTCTTTCTCGTGCATAAAGGTTCTTTTAATCTGAAGGGCTTTTTCATAGGCCTGTACAGCATGCTTTAGCTGCTGACGCGTTGCATTAAACGACTCCTTCGATCGTTCAAGCTGGATGGCATAATTTTGCGCAATGTCATCTCGTCCGGCCTGAATAGCCGACTTAATACGCAAAGTCATTTCTGATACCTGCTTTCCGTACTTTTCTTCCTCTTTTTGCAGGAGCATCACATTGGCTTTCACTGTGGCAATATTCTCATTCATCACCGGAACCTGGTCATTCAACTCCTGAATGTTCATTTCCAGAATTCTTTTCGGATCTTCCATCGCCCCGACAGCGCCGCCAAAGATTGACTTGATTGCTCTAACGAATCGTTTCCACATGTTCACTCCGGTTTTTAGTTAATAAAGTACCGGATCAATGCGGTGTTTAAAGAGAAACCACGCCTTCTTTCGTTATTTTATGTGATATCAGAGTGGTTTTTTCCGGTTCAGAGGCTTTAATTTCGATCGCCTGCCTGATTTTTTTATCCGCATTGTCCGTCGCTTGTTTGTTATTCGAGAAGCAACGAACAATTGTTTCACCTTTCTGAACATATGCCCCTATCTTTTTTTGGAGTACCAGTCCGGCTTGTGGATCTATCGTGTCCTCTTTACGCATACGGCCGGCTCCAAGTTCAACCGCGGCAACCCCCAGGGAATAGGCATCCAGTGTATGGATATACCCCTCATCCTGAGCGGTAACATCCCATTGAACCGATGCTTCCGGGTAGGTTTCCGGATTCCTGATAACCTCTGTATCCCCTCCCTGTTCTTCCACTATATCCAGGAATTTTTGCATGGCACGCCCATCCCGGATGGATTCGCGGGCCTGTTCAATTCCAGCTTCAACAGAATCGGCTTTTCCACCGAGAAAAATCATCGTTCCCGCCAGTAATTCAGTTACCTCCATCAAATCCTGGGGGCCTTCTCCCTGAAGCGCCTGAATAGATTCAAAAACCTCATGCCAGTTGCCTATATAATTCCCCAAAGGCTCTTCCATCGAAGTCAGATAGGCCACCGTTTGTTTGCCGAAGGATTCACCCACCGATATCAGACGCTTTGCCAGTTCCATTGCCCTGGAAGCTTCTTTCATAAAAGCCCCTTTTCCGTATTTGACATCCAGCACAAGAGCGTCAATCCCTTCTGCCAGCTTTTTACTCATTATACTGCCCGTTATAAGCGGTATGGATTCGACCGTCGCCGTGACATCTCTAAGAGCATACATACGCTTATCGGCCGGTGCAATCTCCTCGGTTTGACCAATCAGAACAACGTTATGTTTTTTCAACACCTGCTTGTATTGGTTCAGATCAAGGTTCACAGAAAAACCGGGAATGGATTCTAGCTTATCCAGAGTCCCTCCCGAGTGGCCAAGTCCCCTTCCGGAGATCATCGGAACCGGTACGCCACACGCAGCTACCATGGGTGCCAAAATCAGTGACGTTTTATCACCGACGCCACCGGTAGAGTGCTTGTCGACCTTCGTTCCCGGAATAGAAGACAAATCAACGACTTCTCCTGAACAAAGCATTTCTTCTGTCAATATTGCCGTCTCTTCATCGCTCATCCCGTTTAAAAAAACAGCCATCAGGAACGCACTCATCTGATAATCAGGAATTTCATCACGGCTGTACGCACGAATGATATACCGGAGTTCATCTTCTTTTAACGTTTCACGATCTCTTTTTTTGCGGATCAGGGAAGCAATGTTATACGATGATTGCATCAGATTCATAATTCCTGTTTTTAATTCCGGTATTTCAGCCGATGGGGCGACATAGCCCACAACGATATTAAAAGGGCCGATTTTAGTAGCTTGCACCAGAAAAGCATCGCTTGCACAATGGCTCGGCGAAGATCACAGGTGTTACATGCATCCCGAAATGAAACGGCCTGTATAAATCTAATTGCACAACGGTTCATAATCAAAGCTCTTTTTTTATGCTTGTAAATCTGCCAAATAACTGTTTACGCTCCCATGAAAAAACCCTATCTTGGCACATCACAGGCTTAATACCCTGGAATCGATTGCAACCGATTTTTATCCCAAGCATACCGGCCTTATGGATTTCAATATTTTTCAGATATTAATTTTGCTTTTCATTTTTTATCCCCTGATCAAGAGCCTGATTGAAAAAATGTCAGGTACACAGGAGCAGGAAGAAGAAGAACAACAAGCCGACCCCTGGTATGCAGAACCTGACGAAGCCCCTGAAAGTCACCCGGCTCACAGAGAACCTCATCCCGGAGAAAGAAAAAAACCGGAGAGCTGGGAAGAGTTTTTTGAAGGACTCGAAGATGTACTTGCCGGAAAAGACCCGGGACAACGGCAGCAGGAAGCATCAAAACCAGCAGAACCACCGTCAACAAGGGACGCATCCAGCCGTCCACACCCGCTGGACGGACCTGTGTACAGCCAGGAGACATCCCGCCCGGCCACCAGCACTACAAAAGACCGTGATTTTGGACCTGCTTCCGCTACCCGTGAATCTCTTGCGGCCCGACAGGCTCAATTTAAAAAGTATGAAGGGCGTACACTTGCCGATGAAGTTTCTGATGAGCTCACCGATAGCGATAATCCGATTTATGCCGACCTGGACGAAGAAATCAAGGTCGTTGTTTCGGAAAAGAAAGGGATGAAAAATGTCCGTGGTATTCTTGGTAACTCAAAGCGCCTTCGTGACGGAATTCTGCTTAAAGAGATTCTGGATCCACCTAAGTCCCTCCGCCGGTTTCACTGATACAGAGATATGCCGTGATCCGATTACTGGCCGATGAACAGTTGTTGTTACCTGATTCCATGCTTCATGAGGACGTTGAGCTTAAGACGTTTAACCCGCTTAAAGGATGGACACCAGAGGAGATTTTGACGGCCGATGCGCTGTTTGTCCGAACCGTAACACCGGTTACAGCAGATACACTCCCAAAAAAATCAGCGGTACGATTCATTGCTACGGCTTCTGCAGGCAAGGATCATGTGGACGAAAAGATGCTGCAAGAACGGTCTATTACTTTTTGTGATGCCGGAGGTTCCAATGCGGTTTCCGTGGCCGAATATGTGGCCGTTGCATTGCTTGATTTCATTACCCAAACCGACACGGCTCCCTCAGAGGTCTCCGTCGGTATCGCCGGTGCCGGCCATACCGGTTCTGCTGCAAACCGGCTTCTCCGGAAACTGGGTTTTTCTACGGTTTTGTATGATCCGCCTAAGGAAGAGCGGGGCGAGCATATCCTCGTGGAATCGGGCACATCAGTTCCTTTCTCTTCCTCCAGTCTGCATGAGTTTCTTGAAACCGATGTAGTCAGCCTTCATGTTCCTCTCACAGACAGCGGAGCATACCCCACACGTGGTTTTTTAGATGGCAAAAAACTGCAACACACCCCAAAAAAGCTGGTTGTGAATGCCTCACGGGGAGGTGTTGCTGACGAACAGGCCCTGTTAGAAGCCTGC